>CBDUQP010000052.1:0-20338 GCA_965369385.1 uncultured Phycisphaerales bacterium | reverse complement strand
CAACTTCGAACGTGGAGAGCTTGGCACCTGCATCATTGCCATCCGCCACGCCTCTGTTCGTGTGGTAAACCCACATACTGCCATCAATCTTGCCGTAAAGGCTGAATACTGCCTTGCCAGGCAGGTTGCTGAATTCGTAATCAATCGTGGCCGCGTCTGCACCAATCAGCGACAAACCACTGAAGGACATCGCAGTGACCATTCCACTGTCAAAGTCGTAACTCAGCGGGCATCCACCGGGGCTCGTGCTCGAACAGTATCCGCCCGGCCGTCCCGCATCATCGGCTGACGCATCAATAAATGCGAAGTCAGCCATACTATCGAACTGCCTGCTCTGATCACCTATCGCCATCGAGAATGAAAACTCATCCCCAAGCGTCGACGAATCTATCGCAACCAATACGATCAAGTCAGTAATTGTCCTCGTTCCACCAATCGACACCTTGAAACTATCGTCCAGGCCGCCTTCCAGATGGCCAGACGAGTTCCCGTCATAGGAGAACTTCAGAGAATTCATGCCGCGTGCCCCTCCGCTGCTCTTGGCTCCATCAAACCCGATCGCATAACCTGCGCCATTGACCGTGCGCATCTGCAGCAAATCGCCAGCCACTATCTCGTCTCCAATCGCCATCCACGAATCATCGTTCAGAGGGCCATCCCACGGTATGTAATCCACAGCCATCGCCATCGACATCGATGCGGACATCCCGACCATCAGCACTACTATTGCGGCTTTCTTGCTCATGTTGCTACCTGAATTCATCAAAACGACCTCCCATTACTAAATCTATTTCTACGTATTCTATAACTCTGCATGGAACTCCCTCATCTGGGCGTCCCATGCCCTGGACACATATTCTTCAACGTTCGCACGAAACTTGGCGTACGCCTTCATCAGCGTTCTTCCGGCTTCGGTAAGGCTGGTTTGCCCGCCGCTCGCCCCGCCTCGACGCTTGGCCAGCAGCGCCACGCCCAGACGCTTTTCGGCCTTGCTCAGAACATCCCATGCCTTGCGATAGCTGATGCCCAGTTTCTCGGCCGCCGCCACTATCGAACCGGTCTGATCTATCGCCTCAAGCAGATACAACCTGCCATCGCCAAAGACGCTCTGGCCATCTTCGGAGCACAACCAGACCTTGAATTTGGCGGAGAGCTGCTGGTTTTCATTCACAAGTTTCGTCGCCATCAAAAGTACCCGAGCTGACATTTGCACATCTTGATGCCGTTCTGATTGCAGATTTTGCCTATGACGCCGGGCGAGCAGTCGTATTGTGAAGCCAGTTCAAACGCGGCCGCGCAACTGAGCTTACGCTTGCCATCATCGCAAACGCAGGCAGCCACAACCACCTCGACCAACTGCAATTCCATGTCCTTATCCATCCGCATTCCTTAAAACATCCCGGAAAACACCCGATATGCAACGCCGTGCATATCGCTCTGCAAAATAAAAAACCCAGCGTTATTGTCTTTGGCTTCTTGTCCTTATGGTATCGGCCAGCGGGCCACAAAACAACACACAAAGATCCAGCCGCCAGAAAAACACGCCAGAAATCAACCAGCGACCCCAATTCTACCCCTGTCCATACCGAAAACCTCATCCGCCCATTGACGTGCTCAACGAATGTCAGCCACTGTATTGCAGATGGGTGAAGAGTTACCCTCAAAGTTGGCCGCACACGCCATCCTAATAATAACTTATCCTGAAGCAATGGCGACTCGTGAACCCTAGCCTAGGAATTATGTTGACCTTTCAACCGTTTAGCCGACGATCACTATATTGACAACGCTCATCATTGGGCGTTGGGGCACCGGATAGCAGGCAGGGCACGCAATTATAAGGGAGCTCTTTCTGGGACTCAGGATTACTGTAATTCGTGATTAAGGAGAAGTGACATGAAACTGCCAGTGATCAGTATTCTATGTGTGATTGCAATGATGGGCGGATGCGCGGAAAAAGACAAGGGCTTGGGAGAGCCGGACCGGATAGCAGCCAGCAGCATGACGTCGAAAACAATCGGGGTATATGACTCACGCTCGGTGGCCATCGCCTTTTGTGGCAACCCGGAGCATGAAGCGAACAATGCGGCGGAACTGGCCTCGCTTGCCAAAGCCAAGACAGCAGGCGACAAGGCGGAGATCAAGAGAGCTGACGCTGCGGTATGGGAGTCGCGAAAGCAGATGCATCGCCAGGGGTTCGGCACAGCCGCCGTTGACGACATCCTTGTCCTTTATCCCAACGGCACAGAAGCGTTGAAGAAGAAGCACAACCTCTCGGCCTTGGTTTCCAAATGGGACAAACAAACGCTGAAGAGTTATGCGGGCGCCAAACAAATCGACGTAACGGAAGAACTGGTGGACATCCTGAAGCCCAACGCCCGCCAGCGCAAGAGCGCCCTGCAAATTCAAGAACACAAGCCGATAACAAACTTCCAACTCGAAATACTCTTTAAACAACACGGGCATTAGTCGCCGAAGCTTGAATGTAACTATCCCACGTTTCCGTTGCGGGACAGCTGCGCTTTCGGGAGCCTCGAAAGAACAGGAAAGGAGTGCAAGATGAAACGCAAGAAGACTGTGGCAGGTATTGTCATCTTGGTAATCATCGCACTCATAGCCATGTGGAGCGTGCTGGCGTTTTGGCCCGCCGAAGTGGAGATTCGGTGTTCCAGGGATCAGGAAGGCCGCTTGATAGTTGATTTGAAACCCAATTTTCGCGTGAATGGCCTCTACTGGATCGATTTCTGGATGGAAAGCGACGATGAGTACCTGTGGGCGTTGAATGACAAGGACGAAGTGCGACGCATCGTCTACGGAGAGATCCCACCAGAAGCTACGCAGAAACACCCGACCAATGGTGTGTCTCCCAAGCAACTCCCGAACCGCGGCATCCTATACGTGAGAGTCAAATACCAGTACGACATCCCCCCGGCAGCTGCTTGCGTTGCCAACTCTGTCATTGGGGTAGAGTTGACCGAGGATGGCGGGCTGAGGCGGCTTGGGGATGCCGAACTCAAGAAGCGGATTACCTATCCCAAGAATCCGAATGCCCCTGCCGATTCTTTGCCTGCACCTGAAGAATCATATTGAGGCGTGATGTCGTATCGAACAATGAAAGGAGTGTTGCGCGATATCCTTTAAGGAACATGTGGCTGGAGCGTACTACTGGTTCTCTGCATGTCAGGCTGTGGTATCTTGTCCGGCTGAGGTGTCATTTCTATGGTGACAACTGACTGCGATCACCGAGTTGTGGCGTTGCATATAGTGGCCAGAATACCAGTTTCTGCTCCGGCAACTCCCTGTAGGGCCCGCTCTGAAGAACCCAACCTTGCTTGCAGTTCGGATAGGTCTTGAGCATGAGGTGCAGACTCCGCAGTTTGCCGGCCGGGCCGGACTTGACTTCTACGGGATAAATGTTCCCCCCCTGAACTGCCAGATAATCAACCTCCGCATTGGAGCTCTTGGCATTGCGTGACCAGTAGTACAGATCCCGGCTGTGCCAGGCAAGCATCTCCTGAGCAACAAATTGCTCCGCCAGCTTACCACGATACATCGCCAGAAGATTCTCCTCGGCCAGTTCGGTATGAGCATCGATTCCGCAAAGTCGCTGGAACAGACCTATGTCGAGCATACAAGCTTTGAACCGCTTCCCGCGAGAACCACCCAATGGCAATCCAGAAGGATCGCACGACGAAATCTTGTGCAACACCTTGGCTTTGACCAGCAAGTCAAAGGCCTGGCGATTAGTGACGCCACTAGCAGCCTCGTAAAGGTGTACATACTTGATCTGCTCACCGACGGACTTTGCGACATTGACAAAGGCGGCATCAAGGCAGGCCGTATCGACGTGTGGTTTGTACTTCGAAAAATCATCCCGATAGGAATCGAGTATCTGAGACTGAACATCAAAGGCTTCCAGCTTGGAATGCGTATCCCTATACGCCTTGACAGCTTCAGGCATGCCACCGACAAAGAAATACTGCTTGAGCTCATCAAGAATTCCCCTGCAGATTACTTCAGAGTGGTATTGGCCCGGAGCGAGAAGCTTCTCCGCAATCACTTCTTTGTCTATGGCCAGAAGATATTCATAGAACGTCATCGGGTGCAGATATAGATACTGTACCCTTCCAACCGGTACGGAAATCTCCCCAAATGCGAACTCCAGCATTGAACCAGCCGCCACGACATGCAGCTCGGGCAACTGCTCCTGGAAATACCGCAGAGCAGTAATTGCACGCGGACAGGCTTGGATTTCATCGATGAACAAAAGAGTCTTACCGGGAATGATTCGCCCGGTAAATGTCTCCAGTTCCTCAAGCACCCGATGGGGATTTAGACTGTCGCCAAATGCCGCATGCAGTTGCCGATCCCGCTCCAAATCGATCTTTATAAAACTCTCGAATTGGCCGGCAAGACAGTTCTCAACCAGCCATGTCTTGCCCGTCTGCCTGGCACCGCGAATAATCAGCGGCTTGCGGCGCGGCGAATCCTTCCAGGCAAGCATCTGTTCTTCAACAAGTCGTTTCATGGCCGAGACTCCTTATCCTGAAACATCGGCATTTGCGGGCGTCGGAATTTAGAGTATAAACCCTAACACTGATACTGTTCTTTAGAACTACAATTGTTTTATCGTTGTTCTGCTTAAGAAATACAACCCTTAAACGAGATTCATTTGACCAGTGGATTGCGACATCACTTTAATAGACAACACGTAACAACTTATTTAATAGACCCCTACAATACTATTGCCATCAATCATCTTTCAGGCCATTGGCTTCTGGCATGCCCTTTGCTCGGCCGATTGCGCTGTCGCCGAAGCGGCGGGTTATTTCGTCTACTGCTTCGTCGATCTTTTTGTGTCTCTCGCTGTCCGGCTGGGCGAACAGAGTGCCCTGGCCGACCCCTTCCGCCCCTAGCTGCGATGCGGTGAAGCCGATTAGTCGCAATGCTCGAAAACTGCTCTTTGACCACTTGGCGAAAACTTCCTTCGCCGAGCGCCACAGGATTTCGGTGACGTTGGTGGCTTCGGGAAGCGTTTTGGCTCGCGTTATCGTGGTGAAGTCCGAATATCGCAGCTTCAGCGTGATGGTGCGAGCGCACATGCCCGACCGCCTCAGACGCCTTGCCACCTGTTCGCACTGGTTCAGCAACACACGCAACAGCTCGTCACTGCTGGAAACGTTCACGGCAAATGTCTGCTCCTGGCCGACGCTTTTTGCGCGGCTGTCCGGCGTTACGGGGCGAGAGTCTTCTCCCCTCGCTAATCGCCACAAATGCTCGCCGCCATCGCCCATGCGGTCCCGCAACAACTCAAGCGAGGCGGCCCGCAACTGCCCCACCGTGTGAATATTCAGCTTGTGCAACACCTTGGCGGCCGCCGGCCCGACGCCCCATAACTTCTCTACCTTCAGCGGATCGAGCGTTGTGTGAACGTTCTCCTCGGTGATCTCCACGAAACCATCGGGCTTGTCCAAGTCGCTGCCGATCTTGGCCAGAAACTTGTTATGCGCCACGCCAACGCTACACACAATACCCACTTCGCTACGGATTTGACGCTTTATCTGATGGCCTATATCGGGTGCGGGACCAAGCAGACGCTCGCAGCCGCTGACATCTATGAACGCCTCGTCAACGCTTAGCGGTTCCACCATCGGAGAGAACCGCCTGAAGATTTCGAACACCTGCTCGCTGATTTCCGCGTAACGGCGGCCGCGGCCGGGCAGGACAATCGCGCGCGGGCACATTCTTACTGCCCGGGCCATCGGCATGGCGGAATGGCAGCCAAACTCGCGGGCCTCGTAACTGGCTGTGCTCACCACGCCGCGGGCCTTGGGGTCGCCGCCGATCAGCAGGGGCTTGCCTCGCAGGGATGGGTTGTCGAGCTTTTCGACGGCTGCGAAAAACTCGTCCATATCAACATGTATTATCCGGCGTCGCATCGGCCACAGCATACCACAAACCGGCGTCTGGCGGTTGCCTGGGGTGCCCATGGCGGGTAAGGTATTTGGTTTGAAAGCAAGGAGTTCACAATGGCAGATGCTGCAGATAGATTGATGGTGGGCGTTTCGGGTGTTCGCGGTATTGTGGGCGGAACGATGACGCCGCGCGTGGCGTGCGATTTCGGCTGCGCGTTTGGGACAATGCTGGGGGTGGGCAAGAAGGTAATTTTCGGCCGCGATTCCCGCAAATCCGGCCCGATGATGCGCAACGCCATGGTTTCCGGGCTGATAGCGTGCGGCGTGGACGTTGTGGACGTGGGGATCGTATCCACGCCGGGCATTGCTTATATGGTAGGCAAACTGGGTGCCGACGGCGGAGTGATAGTAACCGCCAGCCACAATCCCGGCGTCTATAATGGAATCAAGTTCCTTCAGCCGACAGGCACCGGCCTGACCGCTACAGACGCCATGAAGCTGAAAGCCATCTGGGAATCAGGCGAATTCGCACTGGCGGACGCAGATCACCAAGGCAAGGAGAGCGTCAACGAAACCGCTCACCGCCAGCACGTGGATGCGGTGATGGCGGTGTGCGATTCCACCAGAATTATCAGCAAGCGGTTCAAGGTGGTGCTCGATAGCGTAAGCGGAGCAGGATGCGTGGAGACGCCGATGATGCTGTCGCAGCTTGGGTGCGAAGTGAAGCATCTGAATAGCATCGCCGACGGCGAGTTTACACACCCGCCCGAGCCCATCGAGGCCAATCTCGGCGAACTGTGCGACGAAGTCGTAAAACACTCGGCCGCCGTGGGCTTCGCGCAAGATGCCGACGCCGACCGCCTTGCAATAGTGGACGAAAACGGCAAGTTCATCGGCGAGGAATACACACTGGCGCTGGCGGCTGCTTATGTGCTGAAGAAGCGTAAGGGGAACATCGCTACGAATCTGGCGACATCGCGAATGGTTGACGACCTTGCGGCGGCTGCGGGCGTGCAAGTCCTACGCACGCCGACAGGCGAAGCCAACGTTGTGGAAGGCATGATAAACGGCGGATGCATTCTCGCCGGTGAAGGCGGTGGCGGAGTAATAGAACCCCGAGTGGTACCCGTTCGCAACAGCTTGGTGGGCATGGCGTATGTGCTTCAATACATGGCCGAGACGGGCAAGACGCTGAGCGAACTCGTGGCGGAGATTCCAAGCTACAGCATCATCAAGACGAAACTCCCCTGCCCTGCCGGCGCAGCGGAGAAGGTGGCGGCCGCCACGAAAAAGGCATTCGCCTCCAACGCCGAAGCGAAGTTCAATGAAGATGACGGACTACGAATTGACCTGGCCGACAGTTGGGTATCGGTGCGTGCATCCAACACCGAGCCGATAATGCGAATAATGGCAGAGGCACCCGGCGGCGCGGCCGCCAATGAGCTGGTGGCACAGGTGCGTAAAATTGCGGATAAAACGCTGGGAGTGTAGCACAGTCCCAGCCGAATGATTTCATAAGAAAGAAGCCCGCGGCATGATGCTGCGGGCTTCTCTTGTATTCTTACTGCTATATTCGTACTGCGGAAAGCTGTGAAGACTTCGGCAAATTTGCCGACGCCTAGGCGCTTTCTTTCTTCTTCTTCAGTGCGGCTTGCAGTGTGGCTTTGGAGCCGCTGGGGCCTGCGATCATGTCGGATGTAATCTCGTATACTGCACCATCTTCCTTGTGATCGGGAAGATCGTACATGAGATTGAGCATGATATTTTCCAGCACGCCACGCAGTGCACGTGCGCCAACGCCACGGGTCAGCGCTGTCTTGGCGGTCGCGCGAAGAGCTTCGTCGGTGAATTCAAGCTGAACATCTTCCATCTCGAACAGACGCTTGTACTGCTTGACCAAGGCATTCTTCGGCTCGGTGAGAATCTGCACCATCGCATCTTCGTCGAGTTCTTCGAGCGTGGTGATGCACGGCACGCGGCCGAGGAGTTCGGGAATCATCCCGTAGTGTACGAGATCATCAGGCAGAACCTGACTAAGCGTAGTACTGTGTTGAGCGGGAGTCTGCTCAGCGGCTTCTTCGCTGGCAAAACCGATCAACTTCTTGCCGAGACGCTTTGCAATGATCTCTTCGAGCCCATCAAAGGTTCCGCCGCAGATGAAGAGGATTTGCGAAGTATCGAGCTGAATGTACTGCTGCTCGGGATGCTTCCTGCCTCCCTGCGGGGGGATATTGGCAACTGTGCCCTCGAGCAGCTTCAGCAATGACTGCTGCACGCCTTCGCCGCTGACATCGCGGGTGATGGAGACGTTCTGGCTGGTCTTGCCGATCTTATCGATCTCATCAATGTAGATTATGCCCCGCTGGGCGGCTTCCAGATCAAAATCGGCGGCCTGGAGCAGTTTCAGCAGGATATTCTCGACATCCTCACCAACATAACCTGCTTCTGTAAGTGTAGTTGCATCGCCAATGGCGAACGGAACGTTCAGCACCCTTGCCAGCGTACGAGCGAGCAGGGTCTTTCCGCATCCGGTCTGGCCGATGAGGAGCACATTGGACTTTTCGATCTCTACATCGCCCGTTTCTTCCATCTCGGCGTGGGTGAGACGCTTGTAGTGATTGTGGACTGCTACGCCCAAAACGCGTTTGGCGTGCTCCTGACCGATCACGTACTGATCGAGAAACTCATGAATCTGCCGCGGGGTTGGAATGGAGGTAAACAGTGGTCCACCTTCGCTGGATCGCCGCTTTTCCTGCGTAATAATATTCTGACAGAGATCCACGCAGTTGGCGCAGATATATACACCGTTTGGACCCTCAACTATGGGGCCAGCATCCTCGGAAGTACGGTGGCAGAAAGAACATATCTGATGTCCCTTGCTTGCCTTGCCTCCCTTTGAGCCTTTACCTGTGCTCATTAACACTCCTAATCCTGCGGCAACGTCATGTCGCCATCGCTTCCTATTGCATCGTCCACCGGGGGGGGGGCACTTGAGCGGGTATTATCACTATTACCCAAAGGTTCGCCCAATCCCAGTACTACCCGTCTAAGTCTCTTGAACTCTTGTTCTTCCAGCTTGCCGTCCTGGTAGAAACGCTCCAGCTGCTCCATCGAGAATTCTGATCTCTGCATCGTGGCACTCATCATCGTCCGCTTCAACCGCTTCAGCAAGCATAATAGCCCAATTCCTACAGCAATTACTATCAGGATCAGTCCCGCACCATGAAGTATGTGAGACCAGTCTTGCGCTTTGGCGGCAGCAGCCAGTAATGGAGTGAAGTCAGAACCCATGCTTTCGGCAATTGTACAGATCGACGGTAGGCAGTTCCATGCAGAAACCGAGGAAACCTAGTACCGGTTCAAATCATATCACGCAAAGGCATATAGAGCCTCATGATGCGACAATGCATAACTAAAACGCTCGCGGCCCTGATCACAATGCAAACGCCAATGCGATGACTTAACCCCCCGAAGAGAAAGCAACTGAGGACTGTGCCAAAGAATTGGAAATTCAAATCAAACCTGACTGTAGTTTTGCTCAAAGGAGTCCGATAAAGAGAGGGATGGCTCTTCAACGCGGAGGATTGCCCCCAGTGTAATGGGCTCTGTAGCCTTGCCTGAAGCCTCTCATTTTTGCAAAGGGTAGCTGAAATGATCGTCAAAACATTGTGCTTCACGAAAGATGACAACACTTACCTCTTCAGGTACCGCTTGGGCCTTGAAGACGCAATGGTTGACGAAATCATGCAGATGGCTGAGTCACGGGATTACAGTCTCGACTGGCTTGATGCAGCCACTTTGAGCTTCCAGATTGCCCAGGCAACCGCGCAGCATTGCACCCAGGCGTTGGAAACAGACCATCCTCAGAGGCAGCAATAGCGATAGATCGCCGCCGGCGTTTGACAGGACATTAATGGGATTATTTTTCAGGCGTGCAGAGACGCGGACGCCAATCGACCAGCGGGGCTGTCGCCGCAGCCGTCGATTCGCGAGTAGACGGAACGCCAAGGAAGGCGGATAGATGCAAGATTTACCCCTCATACCTCGTTTTCTCGAATACCTCGCCAAGGAACGCAACTTTTCCGCGCATACGATAAGATCCTATAGCGCTGATCTACTGCAGTTCTGCCGATTTCTCTGTGCCAAGGGCAGCACCAGCGATCTGACGACCGACGAACTGCCGTTGCTGGACGATTCGATATCCCCAAAGGTTCTAGCTCAAGAGCTTCTTGACGTCACACCAATGCGAGTGAGATCTTATCTTGCAGTTATCCGCAATAGCGGATACTCAAAATCCACAGTTGCCAGAAAACTGGCATCTTTGCGAAGCTTCTACAAATCGCTGGTGCGTTGCGGCGACATACCCGCATCGCCAGTTTCGATCATCAGAACTCCCCGCCAAGATAAGAAGCTGCCCAAATGCCTTGATGTGCAAGAGGTTGACGCCCTGCTATCGGCTCCAGACACCGGCAGCCTGCTCGGTTTGCGAGACAAGGCCATTCTGGAAACGATATACTCCGCTGGTCTGCGAATCAGCGAACTGGTCGCACTGAATATCGAGGATATGGATGAGCTGTCTGCGGTTATCCGGGTGAAAGGCAAGGGTCGCAAGGAGCGGCTGTGCCCGCTGGGCAGCAAGGCCCTGGAAGCGATCGACCAGTACACGAAGGCTCGCATGTCGGGGCGAAGCGGGCCGCTTTTTGTGAACAAAGATGGAAATCGCCTGTCCGACAGAAGCATTCGGCGAAATTTGGATAAGTATTTGTCCATGTCAGGCATAGACCCTAATGTAAGTCCCCATACACTGCGCCACAGTTTTGCCACCCACATGCTGAATGCCGGTGCGGACCTGCGAGTTGTGCAGGAAATGCTCGGACACTCAAGTCTTTCTACAACACAGATATACACCCATCTTTCGACGAGCCGAATCAAGCAGATCTACGAAGATGCTCACCCTCTTGCCTTGGAAAATGAACAGACCACATAGAGCCCGCTTCCGGCGCAATCGGCACTTGCCAGCTTCGCGATAATCAGCATATTCCCCAGAGAGTTCCAGAAAATATTTGACACCCCGATACCAGCCATGTACGATTTTCCCCCGATCGCGATAGGTTTTAACGCCGATGGCGGTTGCTTTCCCGTAAATGAATAAAAGTCGGACCGGATCTCCCCCCGACCGGTTTGACTACAAGGCGGTGCTCGTCGGCCCCCCCCCCGATGAGCCCGCCGCTTTTTTTTCTCGCGGACAATGGCTCCGGATTTCAGCATTTCATATTTTTGCAGGGTTTTCAGGGAGAAGACGACGGCGTTTCGGTATCCACAGTTCCAGAAAGTCTCAAGAGCTGTTCCAGCAATTCGCCTGCCATGATCGGTTTGGTGAGATACGCATCCATACCGGATCGCAAGCACTCTTCCCTGTCACCGGGCAATGCTCGGGCGGTTGTGGCTATGATTGCGATATGCTTTCCCGTTCCGCGTTCCCGCCGCCTGATCTCGGCGGCCGCCTCCAAACCGGTCATCCCCGCCATCTGAATATCCATCAATATCACCTCGAACTGCCCGCAATCCCACATCTCGACGGCCTGCACGCCATCGGCGGCGTTTTCGACGGTGTGTCCGCTCTTTTCGAGGACTCGCGTCGCGAACATCCTGCTCACCGGATCGTCTTCCACGAGCAAAACTCTCAGCGGCCTGCCCGTATACACTTGCCAGGGAGCCTGCTGATCGATTCTGGCTTCCTGCTCTCGCAATTTCGTTTCCGGCAATACCTGTATCAGGGCGTCAAGCAGGTCATTCTGCCATACGGGCTTCACCAGATATCCCTCAACGCCCAGGTTCCTACACCGTTCGATAGCTTCCACTCGCCTGGATGACGACAGCATCATCAATACCGACGAGGCAAGAGTCGGGTCAGACTTTGCCTTCTCAGCCACCACGAAACCGTCCATCTCGGGCATTTCTTCATCCAAAACCACCGCACTGAACGTTCGCCCTTCGTAACGTGCTCTCTGCATTGCCCTCAAGGCATCCAGTCCGTCAGAAGCAAACTCGCAACACACACCCAGCGAGGAGAATTGCTCCTGGAGTATATCCCTGCTGGTTTCGTTATCGTCGGCCACCAGCACAGACAGCTTCCTGATGCCTGCAATGGTTTCGGGATCAATCGCCGCCTGCGAAGCTTGGAGTTCATCCGCCAGAGCAAACTCACATTCCAACGTAAACGTCGTGCCCTTTGCAACTGCGGTCTTCACTCCTACCCTGCCGCCCAGCATTGCCGCCAGATCGGCTGCTATCACCAACCCCATACCATCGAGATGCACACCGGATGAAGATACACTTCCCCGGCGATGAAGAATATCCAACACACCAGGCATGATGTCATCAGCAATTCCCATGCCCGTATCAGTCACCGTAATGACCATGGATATTTTGTCTTCGGACGCTTCGGTGGCATGTGCAACCACCATGACTTGCCCCACAGCGGTGAACTTGACCGCATTGGATACGAGACTCACAAGAATCTGCCTTAACCTGTCTGAAGCGCCAACGACAATATCTGGGACATCCGGCGAGACACGGCAGAGCAACTCCAAACCCTTCTGTGCCGCCCTTATCGATAACATCCCAACCGCACTTGAAATGCACTCCCGCAAACTGAAAGCAACCTGCTCCGCTCGCAGCACACCCGTCTGCGACCTGGCAAACTCCGGAATGTCATCCGTGATTCGCAACAGCGTCTCTGCTGCCATAACCATCATCTGAACATATTCCCGCTGCTCCCGTGAAAGTTTGGTATTCAAAATGAGCTCGGATACCCCGATCAATCCGCCGATAGGCGTGCGCAGATCATGACTGGTGCGGGCAAGGAGCTCTCCCTTGGCCTGGTTGGCAACAACGGCATCTTCTTTGGCCTTGGTGAGCTGTCTCTCCATTCTTTCTTTCTGGCGTATTTCCGCTTCGAGCTTACCGTTTGTCAGTTCGAGCATCGCGGTACGATCATTCACGAGATTTTCCAGGTCCTCGTGAATCTTGTAAAGTGCGGATTCTGCCTTCTTAAGAACGGTAATATCCTGATAGGATCCCAGAATACCGACTACCTTCCCCTTGGAGTCGTGAAGCGGAACATCACTGCTATCCAACCATACTTGCCTTCCATCTGCAAGCTGGCGAGGCTCAAGCACATGCCTGTCCGCCATGTCAGTGGACATAACACGTTCGTCCCGCTTGCCTATTGCATCAGTCAGGTCGTCAGACCACAATAGATTGGCATCGGTTTTTCCGACAACATCTTCACAAGCATCCAGGTTCATCATCTCGGCGAAAGCCTTGTTACATCCCAGATACTTCTTGCCTCGATCCTTCCAGAACACAGCCTGCGGAACATTGTCCATTACAAGGGTGAGCATCTCCCGCGACAGACGAAGTGCGCGGCTGTTTTTGGTCAACGCGCGGTTCTTGAAAACAATGAACACCAAGGTAACCAACATAATCCCCGCAGACAGTATAAATGTCATCAATTCCAATCGCCGCGTTTGAGAGTCTATTCTCTCCGAGATAACATCAACCGTGTTTTCAAGAATACCGGCGAACTGGCCGCGAGAAGTCTGGCAAAGATAGGTCACTTCGTTCACGAATCTTCTGAGCGATTCATGCTCTGCGGAAGGCTCTCCCTTTCCGATGTAAAATCCGTATTTGTACAATGCCCCTCCCTTAGTGGCACGCAGGCTTTCGCTTTGGATGTAGCTATGGGAATCCATATCCTCGCGCAAACGAACGATCTTGGCACTCATATAGGCCCAGAATTTCCTTGTGCTTTTGAGTTGCCTGCGAAACTTCGGATCCTCCGATGCCAACTCGTTGCACCCTTCGGAATTCAGAAATTCTCCGAGCTGACCCTCAAAAGACGCCGTCGTCACTTCCCATTGCTCCCTGGCCAGGACCATATCGGGGGAAATGATCATCGCGATAGTGTTAGCGTCAAAAGAGTTCCAACCGTCCATGAGAGCCTGGGCTTCACCACGCCTGACCTGCAGACGACCAATGGCTGCCCCCGAATAAATATGCATCATCACAACGCCCACGAAACTGACGACAATTACGAGTGGAACGGTCCATGAAGATATGAGATGCTTTCGCGATACTGTCATCCGCTTGCCCCCAATTTCTTCACTTTCACCGGCGGCTGGGTCTTAAAGGCGGGCAGCTTCAGCAGTGATACATTCTCTATCCAACTCTTCGGGTAATACTTCTTCACGTCAACGTTCAGCTCCGCGAAGCCTCCCCACTCGATATATGGGAACGCTATACCGCTGTTTCGCATACGCTTTATGTGTTCGTCCGTCAGGTCACCGGCGCGGTATACCCTTACAGGCAGCATCACCGACGCCGGAACACTCTGGCCGTTCAAGTACCGGATACCATACTCAAGAGCAATCATCGCCAGGTATGGCGTGGTTTCCACATCAACAGACGCCCCGCCGTCACGAATCTGTTCAAGGAAGTTCACGACCGCGCCTATCCCAAAGACCGGACCTATCATGTCTGTCCGGCCGCTCTCTTTGGCCGCCTGAAGTGCCCCCAGACAACTGACATCAGCTGCCCCCCCAATGGCGTCTATCGTTCCGGCTTCATACTTGCTCAACAACTTGCGCATTACATCGTAGCCCTTGTCGCGATCGAATCGCCCCGAAACTGACTCCACCACGCGAATCTCAGGATATGAGTCCAACACAAGATGAAGCCCCTGAGAGCGTTGCTTCCCCGGCTGGGACAGAGGCATTCCCGCCAGCTCTATCACATTGCCCACAGGACGCCCATTTTTCTTCTTCAAGTATTCTGCAATGCAGTGCCCCTGAATCACGCCCTGTTTCATGAAGTCAACGGATATGTGGCTTACGTACATATCGTCGGGACTGTCCCATGCCGAAGGATTCGAAACCCCACGATCGACGGTGATATATGGCACTCTGGCCTTCTGACACATCTCGTGCACTACCGCCAGCGGCGCAGACTCGTTGGCGGAGAATATCAGAAGATCCGGCTCGAGCTTCAGCAATTGCCTGATATCCTCAATCTGCCTTCCGGAATCGTTACCCGAAGTCGATACCACCACGCTCACGCCAAATGCCTCTAAATACTTGCGCCCTATCTCCTCAAAATCCCTCAGCAGGCAGATTCGCCAGAGATCGTCCATATCGCCATTTGAGAACGCTATGAGGTATTCACGTGCAGGAATTACACCGGGAGACTCAATGCCCGGCAAGAAAGCACGCGGAAAATCAGCAGGAGTGACTGCCTTCGATTCCCTCGCTTCGCCATCTGCGGGCTCGCCGGATGGGCTCTCGTCTGCGCATCCGACCGCCAATGCGCACAAAGCCACTAACGCACAGGCAATCATAGGATATCTAACAACATTCACAAACACACATCTCTCCAGACACCCCCCCGCTAAGCTAACTGCTCCGCGGGAAACCGGAAGGTTCCAACAATCCCACCATAACAGACCATCTTAATACTCAAAATACCTGCACCCTTATGCTAAACTCCATTATCAGCCGCGACCATCACCCCCGAAAAGGGCGACCGAACTGTATATCGCAGCATCACTGGCCTGCGGGAACACTGTTTCCCGCAAGTTCCACAGAAGGATTGCACCATGATTGTAGACCTGACCCAACCACTCAACCAAAACACCGACGTCTGGCCGGGAGATCCGCCCGTAAGTTTCCGAAAAGCTTGCGGACTCGATACCGACGGTGCCGAGGTTAACGAGATAACTTTCTCCACGCACGCCGGAACACACATCGAAGCGCCCGCCCACCTTATAAAAGGCGGCAGAACACTCGATTCATACAAATTGGATGAACTGACCGCCCAGGCAAGAGTGCTCAACCTTCAAGGTGTTATGCGTATTGATCACAAGCATTTACCGCCGAGAATCGAAGAGGAAATAGTGCTGCTGTACACCGGGTGGGATTCCAAAATACATACCCCCGAATACTTCACCATCCACCCCATCCTCACTCCACAAGCCGGCCAACGACTGATATCCCTCGGCGTGCGAATCGTCGCCATGGACACCCCCTCACCCGACCGCAAACCATTCAATACACATCGACAACTGTTTGCTAAAGACGTTCTTATAGTAGAAGGACTGATGAATCTGTCGGCGTTGGGACATTCCTGCAAGATAACCATTGCCCCGCTATCGCTCGAAAACACAGAAGCAGCCCCATGCCGCGTTTTTGCAGAACTGTGATAATCAAGACGCTTCCCTCAGAAGTGTGAAGCAACCTGAAAAACCAAGGATCTAGAACGCAAATAAAGGACTTATAGCCCAAAATAAACGCTACTCTCGGTCACTGTCGACTTTTGAGGGAGACGTCAATCAAGAAGCCCCAAATAACAGTTTCTACTAACAAAAAAGCAAAACAAATAACCCGTCAGCGACAAATGCAGGCAAGACACTTGTGTTCCGCCAAAACACGCCGAAGCCCCAGCAAGACAAGGGGATCACCTGAATCATGAAACTGGCGAGAATCAGACATGCAGGACAGGCAAACCGCGATGCCACACACCGCGACACGATAAGCATTCAAATTGATGCTATAGGAGCGCTTACAAACACAGTTAAGCGTGAATCCTGAAGGATTTCGATCGCCTCAGACGCCACTGGCGAGCGGATTGCATGCCGGGCTCCATATCGTCAAGCACGGTTCGGCTATCGGCAAGGTGTTCGGCTTCTGCCTGCACATCGTCCAGTGCGGCCTGCACTTTCAGGCGATATTCCTCAACTTGATCGCGATCAAGCTTGGGGGGCACGCTTATGGGTTCACCAACAACGCACACCGCATTCTCGCCCGGCCGCGGAAGCATCATGCGGTCCCAACTCTTTGCCCGCCAGCAGTTGCCAAAGCCGAAACCAATTGGCGTAATCGCAGCGCCGGTCATGGATGCCACGTATATTGCACCCTTTTGAACCACCCTTCGGGGCCCTCGCGGACCATCGGGTGTAATACTCATGTGCCCGATTCGTCCCTGGCGAATCATGTTTCGGATAGCTACCGAACCGCCACGGGTGCTTGATCCCCTGATTGCCCTTCCTCGGAACATTCCCATAACCTGGGTAATCAGTTCGCCATCACGGTGCTGGCTGACCAGCGTGCTGGTTCCGGGCCCGCAGAAGCAATAGAGCGGAAAAAGCATGGTCTCATGCCAGAAAACGTGTATCCCGGGCCCACCATTTGTGTAGGCAAGCTCGCGATCTCCGCGATACCGTACCCAAATGCTCTGGGTCCCCACCCATGCCCGCGCAAGCCATGAAATGGCAAATGAAGCGCACCTGGTTGCTATTGGATGAGTTATCTTCATTATTATTGCCTGGGCCCTTGTCCCGCCAGCAGGCCGGCAGACACTTCGTCACCGGGCGCGCCACCAATATTACGGGGCATTAAAAGTGGTGTCCAGAGGCACATTTTATGCGTTCCACTTGCAAGGGAGCCCGTACAGGACGATAATGCCCTCTAATGTATGCGAATGTGTGCAGTAGTGGGCAATTTGAAGGATCGGTACAACTTTGCAAAGGAAGCACTGCGATGACCAGAAAAACAACATGGACGCTGATCGCTGCTTTGATTATGTGCGGAATTGGGGCCGGATGCGACTCGAAACCGTCACAAATTCAGAACTCCAAGGGTGACGCCATCAAGGTTGTGACCGTGGGGCCAGCAAACAAGGCTGAACTCAACGCGGTCACGGAATCGGAAAAGGCCAGGATCAACTACCGCTTCCGCACCAACATTCTCAAAGCCTACTACGACAGCATCGGCGATGCGGACCGCTACCTGTGGGCCTCCAAAGAACTTGAGAATCTCGATGAGGCAATGTGGTTTGACTGGGCAGGTCTGCCTGAGATCATCCCCCCCGCCGGGGAATCGCTCAAAGATACCGACCCCAGACTGCTCGTGGAGTATGTGGTCGAAGCAAGGAAGGCATACAAAGCATCCATGCGAGATCTTTTGGCGGCCTACCGAAAGCAGGGCAGCGGACAGAAGGCTGAAATCATCGCCAGAGTCATCGAACGCCTCGACCCGGTGCGAACATACATGTACTACTTCAGTGCAGAAGCGCCCGGCAAGAATCTCAAGCCGATCAAGGTGATACCGGCGGCCGAGCAGCTCTACGCCGAGGCATACACCATCTATAAGAATAACTCTCGGATTCCGGCGATAGCATCATATAAGCAACAGAGGAAGGCTCTCGCCAAGTTCCTCGAACTGGTCGAACGCTTCCCCGAAAGCACAAAGAGCCCGCTTTCGGCATTCTACATCGCACATATTTACCGCGAGTACTTCAACGAAAACGTACGGGCGGTAATGTGGTACGAGCGTGCATGGCAGTGGAATCCGGACATCCAGATAGGCGCACGCTACCAGGCCGCCGTCGTCTATGACCTTCGCCTGCACAACTTCTCTCGCGCACGCCAGCTATACAAAGACGTGCTGAGATACGAACTTTCCATACAGACCAACCGCTTCATGGCCAGGCGACGAATACCGCAGCTTGACGATGTCATAAACCGAGGCGAATAGTAAAATAGCAGGCAATAGTGCCCTGTAGCACACGAAAACGTCGGGCGATAACCTGCCTGCACAGCAGCAGACAGGCAACGACTTGCCAATATCCGGGCTTATCAGTTTGCCCTGACAAAAAGTCCCGTCCGATTGGGCGGGGCTTTTTCTTGCGCTATGATTTTTTGAAAACCGCCGGCCGCAATTGCACCGGCAATTGTCGCGTTTGGCTGAATGTGCCCATGAAACACTGCCCATACCCAACGCCCGTTACTATCCTGCTGGCAGTTCTATTACTGCTTACGACGCCCCTGTGCGCAGCCTGGAAGAACCCCAAAGCCGCAGCACCGAAAGCGAAACCGCACCGCCGATCAGCGGGCGAAAGCATCCCCCCCCTTCCGCTACCCGCCACGCCACTGCGGCGAACCGAACGTAAACGCCAGCCGACTCCTCCCACACTGGTGGGGATGATAAATTTCTCCGCGAACACACTGTTCGATTCTGCCGGACGCGGAAAACGCAACTCATTCCCCACAACCACCATCGACATTGAACGCCTCATGCGTCATGCCAACAGACGCCTGGGAATCAACTACAAATATGCACAGGTGAAGCTCGACAAGGTGTTCTCATGGAACCCCAGGCAAATCCCACTGCTTTACGTAACGGGATGGACTCCCATGCCCAGACTGCCCGAAAAAATAGTCTCACAACTACGAAGGTATCTCTATGACGGAGGCACGCTCGTAGTCCACGCCCAGTGCAGCCGCCAGGAATTCCGCACCAGCGCGGTTCGAGAAATTAAACGAATACTTCCCAAACACGAACTGGCTGCAATCGATACCGATTCGGCGCTGTTCCACGCACCCTTCCCAATCACCGAAATGCGTTTCCGCAAGAACTCCGAGCCCTTCCGCAAAACGAAACCCTATCTTGAAGCAGTCTACCTTGGATGCAGGCCCGCGATTATCTACTCCCCGATCGACCTCAACTGCGGGTGGGATGTCTCACGCAACCCCATCGAAGGCGGAACGCTCTATCACCAGGATGATGCACTGAAACTTGGCGTCAACATAATCGCCACTACACTGTCCAACTTGCAATACGCCCGGGCATGGGCCGCCGAAAAGAGGTTCCACCAGCAAGACGACGCCAGCCGCGACCAACTCGTGATCGGGCAAATAGTCCACAACGGTGACTGGGACCCCACCCATCACGGACTGCCAAACCTGATGAAGCACATCGCCGAAAACACCACGCTCAAGGTGCAATTCAAACGCCAGACCGTCGAGCCCGCAGACGCCGACCTGTTCAAGTTTCCCGTGCTGTACATGACCGGACTTCGAGATTTCAAACTTACCGAATCCGCCGTCAAACGCCTCAGAGAATATCTTTCGAGCGGTGGAGTGCTCATATCCGATGCCGCTGCCGGCAAAAAGGCATTCGACGTCGCATTCCGGCGCGAAATCGCCCGCGTCCTGCCCAGCAAGAAGCTCAAACTCATCGAAGCCAAATCGCAGCTTTATCGCGTGCCCAATGCCATCAGCCGCGTCAGGTACACCGATGCAGTACGAGCACAAGCCGGCAACGTGAACCGCCCCACACTGGAGGGAATCACCATAGACGGGCAACTTGCGGTGATCTATTCTCCCCTCTCACTCGGTAATGGTTGGGAAAATATTGACTTCGCTTTCAATCGGGGTTACAGCCAGGGCGATTCAATGAAACTGGGCGTAAATATCCTCACATATGCCCTGACACACTGACCAGCCAACATCCATGCCCCATCTGACTGCAAGTCTTAGCAGTCCGTTGAAAAATGGGT
Source organism: uncultured Phycisphaerales bacterium (assembly GCA_965369385.1). GTDB lineage: Bacteria > Planctomycetota > Phycisphaerae > SM23-33 > SM23-33 > CBDUQP01. Next base: position 32 of record CBDUQP010000052.1, on the reverse strand, counting down.
TCCGTAGCGAGTACGCGGAATTTCACCGAGCA
>CBDUQP010000051.1:0-20368 GCA_965369385.1 uncultured Phycisphaerales bacterium | reverse complement strand
AAAGAACGCGACCTCGGCAGGTTCTAGGCGTGTGCGAAATTTCTTTCTGGTAGGAAAGAAAGCTCGCACACAGAGCAGGTGAGCCCCGATGTGCATCGGGATCTTCGACGCCGGAGGTGGGCAGGAGAAACAGCATAGACGTGATCCGTCACTGACTCTAATTCCAGAAAGTCGGCTCACCGGCGGTCTCCTGGCCACAAGCGAAGCGCGGCGAATCACCTGCTCACCTGTTCAATCCGTTTCTTTGTGGTTTGTTTCTTCGCCGTTCAAGTTTCTGCTTTCAGAGCTTCCCAAGGATTGATGACAACTCCGGCTATTTGCCGCCAGAGAAGCATCTCGCACACTTCTAGGCCTTTGCTGGAATCAATCGCTGCAATTCGATCAAGATATCTGTAGACTTGGTGCATGGTTTTTCTCTGGCCCTGGACATTACTGGCGTTGATTCCGCTTGTCGGCATTGCTCTGTGGAGACTCCTGCGTCGTGCGCCCATAACCGTTGAGGTCGGTAGTCTTGCGCTATGGCAGCAGGCCGCCAGGGCATTGGGCGTCCGGCAGGGGGGGCGATCACGGCGAATCTCGCCCAGTTGGCTCCTGCTGCTTGCCGGGGCGATACTTGCGATATTGGCTATCGCCGGGCCGGTTTTGGTGTCCACGATCAATCTTCGCCGGATTGCCATTGAAGCATATCCTTCTGCCGAACTTGCCGCCGCTGACCAGATGGCGGCGTTTCGTGAGCAGTTGCTGGTCTTCCTGCGGCGGCTTGACGATGACGATTTAGTCCGCATGGGATTGCCCACGGGATATGATGCTCCGCGACAGTGGCTGACTGCCCGAGAGGCGAGCGATATTGTCAAGCGGCTGAAACCATCTTGCAGACCGGCTGCGACGCTCCGTGTGCAGTCGACAGCTCTTGATGCCCAACATACATATTCGTTCGGGGTCGGCGAAATGCCCGCGGCCAGCCGAGATGCACATTACAGGATTGTAATCCAGCCAGCTTCCACGAATGCCGGCATCTGTGCAATAGGGGCCGCCGCCAACATCGCCGAAAATGCCACCGGCGACGTGGATGTGTTCGTGGCTGTGAGGAACAATACATCACATGACTCTCATGCCAGCATAGTATTCACCACGCTCGACCCGGACGGGCAGGAAAGATCCAGCATACGAGTTCGCCATGCGATAAAGGCAGGCAGTCGAAAGGGGATTGTTCAGACGCTTGGCGTTTTCGACGCGGTTGAGGTGACGGTGTTGCTGGAAGGGCAGAAAATACCTGTCAGGGCATGGATTGCTCGACGGCCGGGCGCGAAGGTACGCGTGGCGGTCATGGGCCCGGACGATCCGAATATCAGCCGATACATCAGATCCGATCCGGCAATTCAGCCGGTGCAGTCCCCGCGTGATGCGGATGTTGTAATCGCCAGTGGTGCTGCTGCTGCGCCGCTTGGCGCGGCTGCGATTGTGATTTCTCCCAGGCGTTTGCCGCAGACATGGCGGAAGATTGGTGCCAGGCTGAATTCCGTATCTCTCGCCAATTGGCATGTGCCCGCAAACGACCCGGTAACTCGCGGCGTTGACTTCAGCGATGTTGCGATTCGTCAAGCCGTCCCATGGCGAACTGAAAACCCTGGTTCCGCGCGGATCCTGCTGGGCAAAGACGGTGATGCACTCATAGTACGTTCTGCCGCCGATATCCCGTCGCGACGCATATGGGTGGCATTCAACCTTTCGGAGCTCAATAGCACTTTTGCCCGGAGCACATCATTTGTAGTGTTCATGGCAAATGCCATTCGCTGGTTGCATGGTTCGCAGACAGCCAGAGCCTATGAATCGCTGGCATGCACCGATGCGCCCCGCGCCGGCAAATGGTCGCTTATAAGGGGCGGGGATGTTCAGTTTGCCGATGGCATGGCGGCCGGTCTGTATCGTGATCAGCAAGGGAGCCTGCGGGCGGTGAACCTGCTTCATCCGGGCACAGATGCCGCCATGACAGCATCGGCCCAAACGCCGCGCGATGTGCATTTGCCTGCGGCCCAAGCTGTTGACGCAGTGATTGAATGCTGGTGGTGGCTCCTGGCGATTGCGTGTGTTTTGTGGCTTGCCGGATGGAGCGTGAGAGAAGCATGATGAATTCAGGCAGCGATTCTCTTGCAGATGCACTGCGCGGGCAGGGAAAGTGCGAGGTGTTTTTCGACGATTTGCGATGCGGGCTGTACGCCAGCGATGCGAGCATTTACGAGGTGCGCCCTCGGATGGTCGCCATGCCGCATTTCGTAGAGGATGTCTGCCGCCAGGTGCGCACGTCAGTTGACGCGGGGGTATCGGTTACCGCCAGAGGCGCAGGCACGGGCAATGTCGGTGGGTGCCTGAACGATGGCATAATCATCGATTGCAGCCGCCATCTTACCGATATTCGCCAGATAGATATCGAGCAGAACATAGTGGTCGCCGAAGCCGGTTGCACCATCAGCGCCATCAATCGCAGGCTTATCCAAGCGGGCAAGCGTCTTGCTGGCGGCATCGGTGGTATGGAGCGGGGCACGGTCGGCGGTATGATCGCACGCGGCCCGGAGGCGGGCGGGCGATATGGTATGCCTGCGATTGGCGATTATCTGTGCTTTGTGGATGCGGTGCTGGCGGATTCTTCTCTGGTGAGGTTCTGGGCCGACGGCGCGGCAGAGTGTCTCAGCGGGCGAAGCGAATTGCTGAACAGATTCTGCCTGCTGATCCCGGCCCTGCTGAAGGACTGGTCCGAGCGAATCATCGCAGCGCCTCCATTTGCGGGATATCATGTCCGCGATGCGGTCGAGGAAGGGCGGGTGAACTGGCCGCGACTGCTGGCCGGCAGTGAGGGAACTCTGGCGATAATAGCAGCCGCGGGACTTGTGATAGAGGACAGCCCCCTGCACACGGCCGAGGTAATCGCGGATTTCAAGACACTGGCCGATCTAACAAAAGCAGTGCCCCCTGTCAGGCGTTTGTGTGCTTCGGCGTGTCGAATGCTGGATAGCACGCTCTTGCAGGTCGCACGCGAGGGCAGCGGTTTACCGGCGGGGGCTGCATCGCTGCTGGTGTCTATAGAAGCCGCTGACGAGAAAACCCTGGCATTGCGGCAGAGCAGGATAGTTTCATCTCTCTCGTCGGCAGGCGGCATTATCGCGATCCGCGAACTGACAGATGTGCGTTTGCAGCGCGGGGCGAGAGAAGTGTTCGACGGTGGGTTGGAAGCGTGGAAACGCTTGCGGACCGATAGACGCCCGATTTGTGCAATTGATGACGTAGCCGTCGACGCGGCAGAGCTGCCAAAGTTTTTGCAGGGGGTCTACGAGATTGCCGGCGCTCGGCAGGTGGACCTGATCTGCTGCGGGCGTATCGGCAACGGCGGTCCGAGTGTCTATCCTTTGCTGGACCTTCGTGAGAAAGCGGATCGCGACTCGCTGGCTGTGATCACGCAAAAGGCTTTCGAACTGGCGTGGGATTGCGGCGGGAGGATCGCGGGCCAGCGCGCCCTTGGGATGGCTCGCACCGGTTTCCTGCCGGATGACAGCGGTGAACTGTATGAGCTGATGCGGCAAATAAAGCAGGCGTTCGATCCGCGGGATGTGTTGAATCCAGGCAAGATCATCTCCCGCAGCGATTCTGATGTTTTTGGCGATTCGGCTTCGGCGGGCTCTGTGGATTCTTCACAAGATACGCTGACGAGCAGTCTGCGATCCGGCTTCTGTGATGAGGAATTAGCGAACTGGCAGGATGGCGTTGACTGGTCGCCAGGCGAATTTGCCCGAGAGGCGATCGCGTGTGATGGTTGCGGGATTTGCCGCAGTAACTCGGTGCAGCAGGCCATGTGTCCTGTTCATAAGGCCGCCAGCGAAGAACGCAATTCTCCCCGCGCTATCGCGAATCTGGCCCGGCTGCTGATCACAGGCAAGGCGGGCGACATCTCGCGAAATCAGGCGGAAGTTTGGAAGGTTGCGGAGAACTGCATCAACTGCGGAATGTGCATGGTGGAGTGCCCGAACGGTATCAATATTCCAAAACTTGCCTGCGAGCTGAAGTCCGCAAGCTGGTCTGATCGCGGCAAGTCACGCCGAAATCGCATTAAGGCCAGTGGCGAGATAGTTGGCAAGGCGGCAGCGCTGCAAGCTGCCGGGCGAGAAGTTTCTGTCGCTGACACTGACTCCGGCGGCAGCAAACCTGCGCCCGTGGTGCTTCTGCACGAACTTGGCTCGGGCGGATGGGGTAACGAGCTGGTCTCGCTGGCGGCCGACATTCTGCATGAGGGTGGCGTGGAAATTGTCGCAAGTGAGGGGATTTCATCGGCAATGGCGTCGATTGTCTGTGGCGACGTGCAGACCGCGAATGAAATTGTTCAGAAGAATGTGACCTTGCTCAAGACGCTGGTTGGGCGAGGCTGCCGTGTGGTGGCGGTGGATCCGGCGATTGCCTGGGCGATATGTACGCAGTGGCAATTCTTCGCTTCGATGGAAGATGTCGCGGTAATCTCGCTGGCTACGCGGGAGCTTACGGCATTCGTAGACGAGCTTGTGGAATCCGGAAAACTCGCGGCCGAGGCGTCGCAGACGAATCTTTCGGTGGCGTATCATGTATCGTGCCGGGCCAGGGCGCTTGGCATTGGCGGTTTCGGTATCGGGCTTATCAAGCGTATTGGCGGCGTATCGGTGAATCTGGTTGACCGCGGCTGCTGCGGCATGGCGGGCGTGTGGGGCATGGAGGCGTCTAACGCGTGGTTGTCGGCGGCGGCGGGGGAGCCTATGCTTAAACAGTTGGCCGATCTCAAGTGCGATATTGGCGTTACCGATTGCGCCGCCTGCAAAGCACAGATGTCCAATGTGCTGACGGGGCGGGTGGCCCATCCGCTGCAACTGTTCGCGTGGCGATGCCAGCTGGCGGGAAAGAACTCTCAACGTGTGATGACAAGGATTATCAAGAATGTCCGACCTGCATGATGCCATGTTATGGACGCCTGCCGATGGCGGGGCGGTTCGATGCAATCTGTGCGCCCACCGCTGTCTTATCAAAGATGGTGCCGTCGGCGTGTGTGCGGTGCGGCAGAACGTAGGCGGAAAGCTGAAATCGCTAAACTACGATTCCATCATCGCAATGCATGTGGACCCGATAGAGAAGAAACCGCTGTTCCACTTTCTGCCCGGTTCGCGGAGCTTCTCGATAGCCGCGCCGGGATGTAATTTCCAGTGCGACTTCTGCCAGAACTGGCAGATATCGCAGGCACCGCGCGAAGGCGCATCGCTGGAAGGACAAGCCGTCCTGCCCGAGCAGATCGTAGCTGCTGCCGCCCGCCAGGATTGCGAATCGATCAGCTATACCTACACCGAGCCTACTATATTCTTCGAACTCGCTTACGAGACAGCCGCCGTCGCCGCCCAGCACAATATCCGCAATTGCTTCGTCTCAAATGGCTACATGACGCCTCACGCCATCGAGACCATCTCGCCATATCTTGACGCGATAAACGTAGACCTCAAGGCGTTTCGCGATGAAACCTATCGCACGGTAATGAAGGCACGCCTGCAACCTGTGCTGGATTGCCTTCAGACGTTGGTGGCGGCCGGCGTTTGGGTGGAGGTAACCACGCTGGTAGTGCCCGGCATGAACGATTCGGCGGCCGAGCTTACCGATATCGCGACTTTTATCGCCGAAAAACTGGGCACCGAAGTTCCATGGCACGTCAGCCGGTTCCATGGCGACTACCACATGACAGATCTCGCCGCCACGCCGCTGAGTACGCTTGAGCTGGCGTGCAAGGTAGCCGTCGATGCCGGGCTGAAGTACGTTTACTGCGGAAACGTTTCCGGCCTGGTGAACGAGTCCACCTATTGCCCCACATGCCGGGCACTGGTGGTTGAGCGGGTCGGTTTTACTGCCAGGCGCGTGGAGATGATCAAAGGAACGTGCGGAAACTGCGGGAGTGTAATCGCGGGGGTGTGGCAGTAATCGCCAGCCGGCTGGCAGGCGTGGGTGGGGGAGAGCTTCATCGCAAGCCGGCGTGACCGGCCGGATCGCAATGCAAAATCATTCATGGTTTGGTGAGCGTGTAGTGCGCATAAAAATAACGCCGAGTTGACGGGCAATCTCTCAGCGTCGCGGCAAACAAACACTAGCTGATACGAACTGAGTACCAGCGTGCACGGCGGGCGAAGTGCCAAGAAGTTCATGGCACTCGCCCGCACATGCCGCCGGACTAAACGTCAATACTACTTATTGCGGCGTTTACGACGCTCGCGACGTTTTTTTGATCCGATTTTTCTGCGACGTCTGGGCTTGGGCATAGTCTTTCCTTCTGCTCAGTTTATGTTATGGCGGCAATTTTCATAAAGCTCGACAGGCCAACGAATCACAAGCTGCCTCGCGGCTGCGTTGCCCCTGACAATCGAACGCGAGAGGATAACCGACACAAACCGATAATGCCAGCCCTAATTCTAACACCTGCAAACCGAGTGCGATGGGTTATCCATGGCGGATTGGACTGTTGCGGACCCAAGTGTTACGGATTGCCACGAAACCTCGGCCGGCCGCACAAGCATGGCAGCGTGGGATATTGCGTAATTCGCATTTGTGCAAAAAGTTGCAAAAAGTTACATGAATAGCATCTTGTGCAACATTGTGGAGTTGTGAAAATCGGCCGTTAATTGCTAATTGCGCCAGCCGTTAGCCATGATTCACAATTAGAATGGACGTCACACGTGCACCAATCGCAAAAAAAGCGACTTACGCAACGTTTTGGCGTGTTCGTTGCGTGTTCGCCGGGGACTCTCACGATTCTTTTTCGATTTCCGCCCCAAAAACCGCAATCTCCCGCGTCCCAACCCGCAGCAGTGGTCAGTATGTTGATATATGACTGCGCCCTGCACCTGCCTGTCCGGCAGGCAGGTAGCTTCAGCGACGCAGGGTCACGACTGCTTGCCACGACGGCTTGTCACGACGCAAGCCGTCGTGCGTGATCGCGGGCTCTTTTCATGTGTTATGGCAGTTTATCGTTCCTTGCGTAATCATCACCGTTATTCTATCCTGCAGCGGGCGTATCCGTAGTTTTACAGTCTGTTTGTGACATGTTTACACAGGGCGAGCGAAAGGGGACTTACTTCGCGGCAAGGCGGAGGTGCCTGTCCTCTTCTGCGTAACCGGCATTTTTCGCACCTTTCGGCCGCCGCTATGAGCATCTGGGCCCCTTTTCAGGGAAAGCGGGATGGCAGCGAAAGCAGGAAAAGCCGGGAATCCGGAATGGAAGATATGCAAGATAACGATCAGCATGAAAATCATGATCAGCATGAGAACATAGACCTGCACGTTGGCGGGTATCATCTTACCGAGTCTATCGGCACCGGCGGCATGGGCAGCGTGTTCAAGGCCACCGTCGAAGCGGAGGGCAAATCCGTCCCCGTCGGATCGGTAGTCGCAGTCAAGCTCCTTCACCCGCACCTGCGGAGCATCAAGGAGTTCATCCAAAGGTTCCACCGCGAGGCGCGTCTCGCAGCCAAGATCGATCACCCCAACGTTATCCGCGTGCTCGACGAGGGCGTCGAGAATCGTCACCATTTCATCGTCATGGAATACGCAGAAGGCATAAAACTGGCTGACCTCATGTCAGATGATCAGCCGCTGAGCCCCCAGCAGACCATCGAGATAATGAGCCAGATATGCGAGGCTCTCAAGGCGGCCGGTCATATTGACGATCCCGACGAGCCCGGCCGCATTCGCAGCATCGTCCATCGCGATGTAAAACCCGACAACATAATCATCCAGCCGCTCGACCGCGAGCAACACACCACGATGATCCGGACGCACGATAAGACCGCCCTGGCGTCTATTCGCGTGAAGCTGCTGGACTTCGGCCTGGCGAAAGATGTCAAGGCACTGTCTACAATTCTCAGCCAGACCGGACAAAGCCTCGGCACCCCGGCCTACATGAGCCCGGAGCAGTGCACCGGCGGCGATGTTGACACCCGCAGCGATTTGTACTCCATCGGCGTTTGTGCGTATCACATGATTACCGGCACCACACCGTTCGCCGGGCCCACCACTGTGGCCTTCGCCCAGCAGCACGCCGACGAAATCCCACCAGACATCCTCAAACGCAACCCGCTGTGCCCGAAGAATCTGGCCGATTGCATTTATCGCCTGATCGCCAAGAGCCCGAAGGATCGTTACCAGAGCCCGGCCGACCTGCAGGCCGACCTGGTGCGGGTGTCTGAGGGCAAGGGTGTAAGCAAGATTCACAAGTTCAAGAAACGCGGCGGCGTCAGCAAGCGGAAAATCGCAGCCATCGCTGGCGTGTGTTCTGTGCTCATACTGGCGATAGTCGCCGGCCTGTGGTTCATGTGGACCGATCAGGTGAAGGGCGATGTCGCCGATGCCATACGCCGGGCAGACACTGCAGCCGCCGAAGGCGAGTTTACCCAAGCAAAGGATATCCTCACCAGTGCTATAGACGCCGTTCCACCGCGCCCGGACCGCGAAGCACTCATCCGTCCCGCGGCCGACAAGTTCAAAACCATCGCCACTAGAGCCGCCGCCCAGCAGGTTGAGCGTCGCAAGGCCGAACTTATCGCTCACCAGCAGGATGCGGTAAAAGCGGCGGCCCGCATTGAGGCATCTATCGCCGCAGGTGAGTTCGATAAGGCAATATCGGCCGGGCGCACCGCGATAGACGTTTACGGAGACACACCCACTCTTGCGGGAATCTCGAAGCTGCTGGCGTCGGCGGAGAGCGGTAAGAAAACACAGCAAACAGCAGAAGCAGCACGCATCGCAGCCGAGGAGAAGCAACGCGTCGCAGATGCAAAAGCTGCCCATGGGCGGTTCATCAAGTATCGCGACAGCGGCATCGCGGCCATGAATAGCAGGGATTACCACGCCGCGATCCGCGCTTTCGACCAGTCACTTGCCGAAGAAGACAACATCGAGACCAAGAACCTTCGCAAAGCGTGCGTGAACAAGGTTACTCGCCACCGAATTGCGGTTGCCGACTTCAAGGTTAAGGGAAATGTTGGAATCACAGGCGCCGGCGAGACCGTGCCCGAACTGCTTCTGCCCGAGTTCGGCCAGGAGCGATTCCAGTTGGTGGAGCGAAGCCAGCTCGCGGTCATCCTCCAAGAGCATGACCTGACGATGGCCGACATTGTGAGCAATCCTGCCTTGCTGCGTGGCAAGAAGCTGAAGGGATTGCGATATTTGGTGCTGGGTTCGGTGGTAAAACTGGGATCGCTGGCCATCTCGGCGCGTCTCGTGGACGTTCGCACCGGCGACATGTTGCAGACCGCCAAGGTGACTGCCTCCAACGCTGAAGGTTTGCAGGATGCGCTGGGCGAGCTGGCCAAGCTCCTGCAAATGACACCGGCCGAGAAGAAGGCGTATCTTGATGAGAAGCTCTATCCAGAGCTACTTGCAAAGGCCCGCCGGCAGGCTGGCGGGCGACAGTATGCCGGTGCCCTGTCCACATACCGCCGCGTTCTTGCGATACGTTCCACTGTGGATATCCGCGATGAACTTAAACGCGTGGAGGCCAACAAGACAGCTTGGGAAAATCTTCAGGCGGCCGAGCGTGAAAAGGAACGCAAACGCCTGGCCGACTTGAAGCTCAAGCAGGAGCAATTTGACGCCTTGATTGCCAAGGCACGGGTGATAGTGGCGCGGATGCCATCTGGGGGGAAGGAGCTTACTTTTTGGCAGAAGCGTGCTCTGAGGCCGGCTGATACTGCCATCAAGAGTGCATTGCGATTGAAGCCATCCGACGCGACTGCGACCGCTCTGGGCAGACGAATCGCCAAACTGCTTGAAGGCGGCAAGTACATCACGGTGGATCTCGGCAGCGGCGTAACGATGAAGCTGGTAAAGATTCCGGCGGGCAGATTCATGATGGGTTCACCGAACAATGAAAAGAGGCGCGATAGCGACGAAGGCCCGCAACATCGCGTAACGATAAGCAGGGCGTACTACATGGGCGTGTACGAGGTAACTCAGGAGCAGTACCAGGCCGTGATGGGCAAGAACCCGAGCAGGTTCAAGGGAGCCAAACGCCCGGTAGAGAAAGTCTCATGGAATGATTCTGTGGAGTTTTGCAAGCGCCTGAGCAGGAAGACCGGCAAAACGTTCCGCCTGCCAACCGAAGCCGAGTGGGAATACGCCTGCCGCGGGGGAACGACAACACGGTTCAGCTTTGGCGATTCGGATGTATCATTGTCCGCATATGCGTGGTATTCGAGCAATAGCGGCAGCAAGACTCATGACGTTGGACAGAAGAAGCCCAACGCTTTTGGTTTATATGACATGCATGGTAATGTATTGGAGTGGTGCAATGATTATTGGAAGGACAAGTATTCCAGCAGCAGTGTCACTGATCCTGCGGGGCCTGTCAGTGGCTTGTTCCGCGTGTTCCGTGGCGGCAGCTGGGGCTGCTCCGCCTGGGACTGTCGGTCGGCTGGTCGCATCAGGATCACGCCTGACATCCGGGGCAACCGCTTGGGTTTCCGGGTGGTCTCTTCCTCAGGGAGGTGGATATCGCCAGTTCGGCTTCCAGAGGCGCGGAGGGCAAACCCGCGCCAGTATCCCTCCCCACCCAAACCCATCCGCATCCTGGCCAAAGTCGTGGAGGCCAAATCGCAGCTCAAACACATCACAGTTGATGTAGGCAAGGGCATAACAATGAAGCTGGTGAAGATCCCGGCAGGCAGATTCATAATGGGTTCGTCAAGTAACGAAAGTGGCCGCGACGGCGACGAAGGCCCGCAGCATAGAGTAACGATAAGCAAATCGTTCTACATGGGCGTGTATGAGGTAACGCAGGCGCAATATCAGGCGGTGATGGGCAAGAACCCGAGTAAATTCAAGGGCGTAAATCGCCCTGTAGAGAAAGTCTCATGGAATAATGCCGTCGAGTTCTGCAAGCGTCTGAGCAGGAAGACTGGCAAGACATTCCGCCTGCCAACCGAAGCCGAGTGGGAGTATGCCTGCCGCGGGGGAACAACGAGTCGATTCAGTTTTGGGAACTCGGATACATCATTGTCTGCGTATGCGTGGTATGGCAGCAATAGCGGCAACAAGACTCATGACGTAGGTCAGAAGAAACCAAACGCCTTTGGTTTGTATGAAATGCACGGTAATGTATGGGAGTGGTGCAATGATTGGAAGGGGCAATACTCAAGCAGCAGTGTCACGGATCCTGCAGGGCCTGTCAGTGGCTCATACCGCGTGTTCCGTGGCGGCTACTGGATCAACTCCGCCGGGATCTGCCGGTCAGCCAATCGCAGCGGGGGCGGCCCCGGCCGCCGGAGCGGCAGCTTGGGCTTCCGGGTGGTCTCTTCCTCAGTGAGGTGATAGGCCTTCCGTTCTGTTCCCATGAGCAAAAAGCAGGGCAAGAGACACAAAGGGGTCAGAGACACAAAGGGGTCAGGAACCTTTTATGTGCTGGAAATATAGGCCAAAGAGAAGTTAAAAAAGGTTCCTGACCCCTTTTCTCCGCTCCAGTCACCATGGGCTATGGTTCGCGCCAGCCCTTACGGGCCTCCACAGCAGCAAAAAACGGAGGCGGATTCACATTTGAAGTGCAACAGGACGTTGTGGGTTGCGAGTCGTGCGATGTACTGCGGGTTGCTGTGCCGTGTCGTGTCGTAAGAGACACAAAGGGGTCAGGAACCTTTTATGTGCTGGAAATATAGGCCAAAGAGAAGTCAAAAAAGGTTCCTGACCCCTTTTCTCCTCTGGATAACGTCCAAGCCCCAGGCAGACGCGAGTTACGAAAGAAGGACATGATTGGCGACAAACCAAGGAGTATCACGCAATGTTCCAAACGCCCATAACTATCGCACAGGCAATCTCCAATATTGAATCGAACAGCTATCTTCTTCCCGCCATCCAGAGAGGGACACAAAGGGGTCAGGAACCTTTTATGTGCTGGAAATATAGGCCAAAGAGAAGTTAAAAAAGGTTCCTGACCCCTTTTCTCTACAGCAGCTTCGGACAATCGTCGTGGGGGAAATGCGGGGAAATGCCACCCGTCGGTATGCGGCAGGGGTTGAGAGGTGGATTTGGCGTTTGTGGGGGCATTCTTGTTTGGGATTGGCGTTTGAGTTACCCTATGCGACAGTTGGGTGGGTGAGCGGAAAATCGATTGGGTGCAGAGTGCCGGCCGTAAGTGCGAAAGGTATCAGGAAGATGGCAATACTTTGGGAGTTTCTGAAGAACCCGAAACGAACCGGTGCGATTGCCGCCAGTTCAACGCACCTGGCGAAAATGATCGTCAGTGATATAGGTATCGAGTCGGCGTCTGTTATCGCAGAATATGGACCGGGCACGGGGGTGTTCACGAGCGAAATCCTCTCGAACAAGGCCGACGACGCCACATTCTTTGCCATTGAGCGAAGCCCGAAACTGGCTGCGGAGATGCGTGAACGTTTCCCCGAAGTGACGCTTTTTGAAGATTCTGCGGAAAAAATCTCTTCAATGTTGCAAGAGCTTGGCGAAAAGGAAGTTGACTGCATTGTCTGCGGATTGCCCTGGGCGGCGTTCGACGAGGAGCTTCAGGATAGTCTGCTGTCTGCAACGCTGTCGGTGTTGAGCGAAGGCGGGTCATTCGCGACTTTCGCATATCTGCAAGGTACTGTGCTACCTGCTGGTATGCGCTTTCACAAGAAGCTGAAGCAGCATTTCTCTGTTGTGAGCAAGTCCCCGGTTGTCTGGCGGAATCTCCCGCCGGCGTTTGTCTATCGTTGCAGGAAGTAAGCACGTGCAATCTGGTTTTGGGGCCGGCACCAAGAGGGGATCTGGTAGAATTAACCACGGAAGATCAATCACGCGTGGAGATTCTCCAGTGAAATCATATCGACCGATTATCGTGCATGTATTCGTCCTGACGATGCTGCTGTGCGGCTCGGCGTCATAGGCGGGAAGTTCGACCATCGTTCCAGAACCGTGTTCACTTATTGCTTTTAACTCCAGGCGGCCTGGGTCTGCTTCGCCGCAGGAAGAACCTAGCTTCATGCTGTATAAAGGCGTTGGGTGCAATGTTTTAATGAGGCGCCGGTAGGCTTGTGTCTGCCGGCGTTCTTTGTGCCTGGGCGTCCTGGCGGTTGCGTGCGTGCCGGTTCCTGTGTGGGAGCGGAGCCGGCGAGTTTGACTTGCTCCCGAGAGCGGAATTTCTTACCATGCCTGACGGTGGGCTCCAGGTGAGCCCTTTTCTTTTGCTATGTGGCGAATACGCCGGGAAAGTTCCATGAAGAAAGCACTAGTGTGCGTAGCGGTTATTGGTCTGTTGTGCGCGTCCGTGATTGCGGTCGAGAAGGCTTCAGATACCAAGCCTGCCGTCAAGGTTGCGGTAAAGGCCCCAGTTGTCGAGAAGGCTTCAGATACCAAGCCTGCCGTCTAGGTTGTGGTAAAGGCCCCAGTGGTTGCCAAGGTTGCCAAGGCAACTGACAAGCCCGTGGTGAAGAAGGTCGAGTCGTTCAAGACGCAGTATTCCTACTGCTTGGGAATGTTCATGGGAATGCAGCTGAAGCAGGGCGGGGTCGACGTCGACGAGACGTCGTTTGTCGAGGGGTTTCAATGTTCGATAGTCGGCAGCAAGCCGAAGATGTCCCAAGCCGAAGTGGGGATTGTGATGGCGAAGTTTGATGCTATGCTGAAGGCCAAGGCCAAGAAGAAAGCAGATACCTGGATTGTCACGAACAAGGCGTATCTGGATGCCAACAAGGCCAAAGAAGGCATACAGATCACCAAGAGCGGCCTGCAGTACAAGATTATCCGGGCCGGTACCGGCGCCATTCCCAAAGCTACCGACACGGTGAAAGTGCATTATCGTGGCACGCTGGTCGACGGAGAAGTGTTCGACAGCTCCTACAAACGCGGCCAGCCCGCTGAGTTCCCCGTAACCGGCGTTATCCAGGGTTGGACCGAGGCGCTCCAGTTGATGAAGACAGGTGCCAAGTGGCAACTGGTCATTCCGTCGGAACTGGCCTATGGCCCGCGCGGCGCAGGTGGCGCTATCGGCCCCAACGCGACACTCATGTTCGACGTTGAACTGCTGGAGATTGTCAAGCCTGCGGCCCCCGAAGCCAAGGAAGCTGCCGCACCCGCCGCACCCGCACCCGCCGAACCCAAGAAATAGAAAGGCCTGATATGCAAGGTGAAGTGAATCTGGCGAAGGGACAAGCGTTCCTTGAAGCCAACGCAGAAGAAGAAGGTGTGCAGGTTACCGAAAGCGGCCTGCAGTACACAGTGATCGAAGAAGGCACCGGCGACTCACCTGCCGCCACTGACACCGTGAAGGTGCATTACTGCGGAACGCTGATCGATGGCGAGAAGTTCGACAGCAGTTACGATCGCGGTGAGCCTGCCCAGTTCCCCGTCAATGGCGTTATCCAGGGATGGGTCGAAGCCCTGCAGCTCATGGGCGAAGGTGCCAAGTGGAAGCTGTTCATCCCGCCCGAGCTGGCTTACGGCCCGCGCGGCGCAGGTGGCGTGATCGGCCCGAACGCGACGCTCATTTTCGATGTTGAGCTTATCGCGATCGTCTGATTGCTATAGATTTGGATTGAGTATGATGTTTTCGAGCGAAAATGGGGACGGTCCCGATTCTGGGACTGTCCCCACTTTCGCGTTGTGCGCTATCGGTCGCAGCATACGCTATCTACCGCAAAAACGGGGACAGTCCCAACATCGGTACAGTCCCCGTTTTTACGGTAAGACGCTCGGGCCGGTCCACGTTTTAGGGAATCGCGGGTCCGGAAAAGGCCGCGTTTTCGCCAAATCAGGGGCTATTTTCGCTGGCTGGCCATATCTGTTTGTAAACTTGGAAGATACGGATTTTTCGTTGACATAAACGCATTTTGCCTGTACCTTCTGCTCCTCATGTTGCTCAAGCTAACAGACAATACGTGTGCAGGCACCTTCCGTTTCGCGTTTTCGCGGACACTGCGGGCCATGCGCGCCGTCTGCTGGCCAATTGGGTAGCATCACACACCAGCGATTCTGATCGTACGAATCATTCCTTATTCGCCACTGTCGCTATTGCGATTGCGCCGGGATTGCATTCCCGGTAGACGGCAGTTGTCCCCGAAGACCCCAAAGAAGACCCCAAGAGCATCATGAAGCGAACCGACATACGAAACGTTGCTATTATCGCACACGTAGACCACGGCAAAACCACGCTCGTTGACCAATTGTTGCGCCAGAGCGGGCAATTCCGCGATGGTGAACTGACCGGCGATTGCATTCTTGATTCGAATCCCATTGAACGTGAACGCGGGATCACCATCCTTGCCAAGAACTGCGCGATCGAATACACCGACAAAGAAGGCAATTCGTTCCACATCAATATCGTTGATACCCCCGGTCACGCCGATTTCAGCGGAGAAGTGCAGCGGGTGCTCATGATGGCCGATGGCGTGCTGATACTGGTTGACGCGTTCGAAGGCGTCATGCCCCAGACGCGATACGTGCTCAAGAAGGCTCTCGAAGCCGGACTGATGCCGGTTGTGGTGGTCAACAAGATGGACCGAACCGACGCGCGGCCGCACGGTGTGGTGGACGAAGTGTTCAGCCTGCTCATTGACCTTGGTGCTGACGATCACGCGCTGGAGTTTCCCGTGGTATACGCCTCGGGGCGTGACGGTTGGGCGGTCCTCGATCCGGATGATGCACCGGCCGACAACAAGGGCGATGTCCACTGTCTTTTCGATGCGATCATCAAGCATATTCCCGTGGCCGATTTTGACGGAGATGCTCCGCTCCAGGCACTCATCACCACGTTGGACTACAGCGAGTACGTGGGACGAATCGGTATTGGCAGGGTGTTCGCCGGCACGCTCCGCGTTGGTGAAAACATCGCTGTTATCAATCGCGAGGGCGAGCAGCGTTCAGCGAAGATCAGCCAATTGTTCTGCTTCAACGGTCTTGGCCGCATGGAGGTTGACCATGTTGACGTGGGCGACCTGTTCGCAGTGGTCGGTCTGGGGCAGACGGATATCGGCGATACCATAACTGATATTGAGAACCCACAGGCCATGCCGCCAATCAGCGTTGACGAGCCAACGCTTCATATGACATTCCGTATTAATGACGGTCCGTTTGTCGGTCAGGACGGCAAGTTTGTTACCAATCGGCAGCTCAAAGAACGTCTTGAACGTGAACTGCAATCCAACGTGGCGTTGCGAGTGGACGATCGTGGCGACGAGTTCGTGGTCTCCGGGCGAGGATTGCTGCACCTCGGCATCCTGCTGGAGAATATGAGACGTGAAGGATTTGAGCTGACCATCGGCAAGCCGGAGGTTATCTACCACAAAGAAGGCAACCAGAAGCTGGAGCCCATCGAGCACCTCGTTGTGGATTCGCCGACAGAATGTGTGGGCAACGTGATGCAACTTCTGGGCGACCGCCGTGCGGAATTGTTGAAGATGGAAAACGTTCAGGGTCGCACACTGCTGGAGTTCACTGTTCCTGCTCGCGGGCTGATCGGTGTGCGAAGCCGTCTGCTGACCGCCACCCAGGGCCAGGCTATCATGCATCACCGTTTCGAGAAATACGAGAGCATGCGTGGGCCTATCGGCGGACGCGTCAACGGTGCGATGATCGCCACGGAAACCGGCCAGGTGACCGGGTACGCTTTGGACCAACTGGCAGAGCGTGGGCTAATGTTCGTTGCGCCAGGCCATCAGGTTTATGAGGGTCAGGTAGTTGGCGAGCATTGCAAGGAAGGCGATATTCCGGTGAACGTTGTGAGGAAGAAGAACCTCACCAATGTGCGTTCAGCCAACAAGGAAGCCACCGTCACGCTGAAAGCCCCGCGGCTGTTCACGCTGGAAGGTGCTCTGGAGTATATCGAGCAGGATGAACTGGTGGAGCTGACCCCGCAATTCGTGCGGCTTCGCAAGCGATTGCTGAACGAGGGCGACAGGCGACGCCACATCAGAAAGCGGGTTACAGCCAAATAGTCGCTTCCGCATAGTCTCAGGAATATATCTCGCATACGTGTGGTGTCGGCCGATATGAAATGTACAATGTTCTGATCGACTTGTTCGGAGCTGAAATGAATTCGAATGCACATGCCAGTGCAAATGCGAATGTGAATGTAGAAAGATTCTGGAGAACAAAATGGCTGACCCACGTGTTGCTAACCTTGCCAAAGTGATTGTCAATTACTCCGTCCGCGCCAAGAAGGGCGATCTAGTGAGGATTACCGGCGGGACTACTGCCGAACCGCTGATCCTCGCGACATACGAAGAAGTGCTGCGAGTCGGTGCGATACCGGCCGTCCGCATGGTACCTTCGGGAACCAGCGAAATATTCTACAGGCTCGCCAAACCTGAGCAGCTCACCCATGTGTCTCCCCTGGCCAGAGCGGAAGCTAAACACGCCGACTGCTTCATCACTATCTACTCGCAGCAAAACACTCGCGAACTGAGTAACGTTGATCCTCGGAAACAGGCGGCCGTGCAGAAGGCCCAACGCAATCTGAAGAACCAGATCATGGCCAAGCGCTGGAACCTGTCGCTGTTCCCCACGCAGGCATACGCGCAGGATGCCGAGATGTCGCTGAAGGATTTCGAGGACTTCGTTTACGCCACCACCTTCGCCGATCAGAAGAACCCCATAGCCGAGTGGAAGAAGCTCTCTGCGATGCAGGACAAGCTCATCGCCACGCTCAAGGGCGCCGAGGATGTGCATATCGTCGGCCCGGAAACTGATCTGAAGTTCTCCATCAAGGGCCGCACGTTTATTAACTCCAATGGCGTCTACAATATGCCGAGCGGAGAGGTGTTCACTGGCCCGGTCGAAGACACAGCCGAAGGCCACATCACATTCGACTATCCCGTCTGCCTGAGCGGTAAGGAAGTGGATGGCGTTCGCCTGGAGTTCCGCAAGGGCAAGGTGGTTGAAGCGTCGGCCACAAAGAACGAGAAATTCCTGCTGACGATGCTCGACAGCGACCCTGGTGCCAAACGCCTCGGCGAGTTGGGCATCGGCACCAACCGTATGATCCAGAAGTTCATCAAGAACATTCTGTTTGATGAGAAGATCGGCGGCACGATCCACCTGGCCCTCGGCAAGAGCTATCCCGAGACGGGCGGTAAGAACGTCTCATCGCTGCACTGGGACATGATCAAGGATCTGCGCAAAGGCGGCGCGATCTACATCAACGGTAAGGAATTCCAGAAAGACGGCAAATTCACAAAATCCTTCAAAGCCAAATAGGCTATTGATGACTTTCGGGCGTTTTGCGATCTCGATCAGACATCGCCCGGAAAAGGAACGCATATACAGAACCCCTGGCCCCAGCAATGGCGTCAGGGGTTTTTCGTATCGTAGGCCCACAGTTTATAAGATGGTTGGCGGCAAAATGGTTGCAATAAGTTATCTGGTATGATATATTACTGCAATGAATTATGGGACACTCATTTCGAAAGTTGGTAAGAGTCCTTGCTTTGAGACGGGTTTCCTGGCTGCGGGTGAATCCTTATCGCGGATTCGATTGCAGTTGAGTAGATGGTGCAAGGCGGGGAAGGTTCTCCAGATTCGTCGTGGGCTTTACGTTCTGGCAGAGCCTTATCGCAAGTGTGAGGCTGAACCGTTCTATATCGCAAATGCCATTAAGCCTTCATATGTATCACTGCATTCAGCTCTCGCATGGTGGGGTTTGATCCCCGAGTATGTGCCCGAGACAACTAGTGTGACAACAGGGCGTCCTGGAGAATACGAAACTCCTTTGGGGCGATTCTCCTATCGTCATGTTTCCGTCAGCCGTTTCTGGGCAAGCCAATTGGTCAAGTCTGTCGAAGGGATAGAGATGCGTATTGCTTCTCCAGAGAAGGCCTTGCTGGATTTGATCTATCTCACTCCCGGCGGTGAGAAGTTGGGTTTCTTGCGTGAGCTGCGGCTGCAGAACATGGAAGTCGTTAATCTCGAAAGGCTGACATGCTTTGCCGAACGCATGGGTGGGACCAAGATGCGGCTGGCATGTGACAATCTTGAACGACTCATGGCCGACAGCGCCGAAGAGGTGACTCTGTGATTGATGAAATACAAACACTGGTATCCAAAGCATCCAACGCCAATGAAGGGAAGTGTTTTTTGCGAGAGTATCTTCAGGCTCGCATTCTTGAGACTCTTCAGACTCATGGGGCATTTGAGCACTGGGCGTTCGTGGGCGGAACAGCCTTGCGTTTCCTGTATGGTCTGCCGCGTTTCTCGGAAGATCTGGATTTTTCGCTGGTCCACACCGAGTCAGATACTCGTCTTCTCGATTATCTCAAGCGGATCAAGACGATGTTGACCAGTGAAGGCATTAACGTGGAAATCAAGGCCCGTCCCAAAGGTGCGGTTCAGTCGGCGATGGTGAAGTGTTCTGGCCTGCTGTACGAAGTTGGATTGTCCCCCTTGGCGTCGGAGAATATTTCGATCAAGGTGGAGATTGATACTAATCCGCCCGAAGCTGCGGGGCTGGACACAAGCATTGTCCGACGGCATCGGCTGTTGAACCTTCTGCACTATGACCAGGCTTCCCTCTTTGCGGGCAAGCTCAATGCTTTCCTGACGCGTGGCCATACGAAAGGCCGCGATGTCTATGACCTGCAGTGGTATCTTTCGGATCGAAATTGGCCGGAACCGAACCTGGACTTCCTTAACAACGCGCTGCGGCAGCAGAACTGGGATGGGCAAGCATTTTGCAAGGGCACTTGGCGGGAGGAGCTTGCCGAGCGTATCGACTCTCTGGATTGGCCGAACGTTCTAGCTGACGTTCAACCGTTCATTGAACGCCCCAGTGAACTGGCGATGCTGAATCGCGAATCTTTGCTCACACTGCTCAGGGGCTAGCATTTTGTCCCGGCGATACGATGGTTATGTCGTCAGCTATTGGCGTTTCGATTCCCTCATCGGCGCACGACGTGCGGCGAGCAGATTCTTGAATGAACAGGAGAGATGATGCCTTGTGTGGGCGACTCAAATATGGCTGCTATAAATGCATATATGCAGGCAGATTTGTGGTGAGGGCGGGCTTTTGGCGTTACAATTATAGTGTTACTGATGGAGTTGCGGGTGCATATCAATAAGGAGACCAGATATGAACGAACGTATCGTCAAAATCGAAGAGCACATGGCATTCCAGGAAGAGAGCCTGGAACGCATGCAAGCAGCCTTGATCGAGATGACAAAGCAAATCCTCCGTCTCCAGCGAGAAGTGGTCCAGCTCAAGGAGAGTCTGCCATCCGTTGTCGATGAGGCCGCTGGCTAGCAGCCCGTTGAAAAAGCTATTCCTGCTGCGTGCGGGCCCTCCTTCGGCGGGCAGGCCTTTCACCTGCGCGTCTGCGTCACGAAAACTCAACAATTCACCTGAATTGCC
>CBDUQP010000050.1:0-20627 GCA_965369385.1 uncultured Phycisphaerales bacterium | reverse complement strand
ATGAACGGTTTCTTGACCGTATCAATGAGCGTAATTTTGTCTGCAATCACAAGGTAGGCATTGTATGTGCTACCGCGGCTGGTGAGGTAGCCGTGAAAACTGCGCACTTCCCAATCGATAGCGCCAACCCAGTATACGTTGTCGCTTATTTGTACGGCTTGAAACGAACTGCTCATTTGGGCAACTCCATTCGACCAGAACAACTGTATTATTTGGCAACGGGTGGCGTGAATATGCGCTGGCCCAGTTCGCGGTCCAGCATAAATATTCCACCCGGGGCACCGGCCATCAGTTTAAGCTGCTGGATTACGCCGTCAACCGAGGATTCCTCTTCCACTTGCTCGGCCACGTACCATTGGAGGAAGTTATTGGACGCATGGTCCTGTTCTTCGATTGCCATCGATACCAGTTTGCCGATTCGGCCGGTGACTAGACGCTCGTGCTCCAGGGCATTCTCGAACGCAGCCAGCGGCGAATCCCATTCGACAGGCAGTTCGGGCCAGTTCGTGTATTTGGCTCGGGCGCCTCGCTCCACTATGTGGTGGTAGAACTTGTCGGCGTGGAACTGCTCTTCCTGGAACTGCACCTTCATCCAACTGGCGCAACCGGTGAGATTCATTGAATCGAAGTACGCCGCCATCGCTTCATAGATGTAGGCCGAGTAGACCTCGAAGTTCATCTGGTCGTTGAAGGCATCTTGCATTTTGTTGCTTAACATGGCGATTATCCTTTCCACAGACCGTGTACGTTGCAGTATTCCTGTGCCGATACCTTTGCGCCGGCGGGGCAGTCTGTGCAGCATACGCAGAAGCATGCTTCCGGTGCGTCACCCGGCTTGAGATACTGCCTGTAGACATTCCCGTCAACGGTCAGCGCGATCCACTGAATGTAGTGCTTCTCTTCCATCGGGTGCGCGGCGTTCTGCCCGACCCGCACCCTGTACCCGCCTTCGACTTTCTCGATATACGGCACGTGTTTCTCGGTTCCCGCGTCGGCGGTCTTGGGCTCCATTAGGTCCATCGGTAGATTGCAGCAGACCAACTCGCCCACGCCGCCTTCAAGCACTTCCACGATAATCCCGCATACTTCACATTTGTAGATTTCTATTCTCTTGGCCATGTCTATCCCTTCGTGTCTTTGGGGTTTAGTGATTCGATTGCGTCCCTATACATTTCAATTTTGCCTAAACCCACGATTCTTCTGACGGCTGCGTCGTTCTTAAACAGGAGTACCGTGGGGTAGGATTCTATGCCGTATCTCATGCCGAGTTGGCGTGCCTTGTCCCCGTCCACTTTCACAAACGTTACTTTGCCAGCCAGTTCTTCAGACAGCTTGGCTATTCGCGGTGCCAGCGTCTTGCAGGGCGGGGACCATGTGGCGAAGAACTCAACAAGAACTATCTTGTCGGATTTCAGCACCACATCAGCAAACTCTTGTACAGTCGTTAACTCTGTAATATTAGCGTCATCGTAGCTGCTTTCGGCTTTGGACTGCTGGTCATCGCAGCCGCCCGGGCCCATAAGCATTGCCATAGCAACAATAATGGTTATTAGCGTTCGCTTCATAGTGTTCCTCATGGATCAGTTGGCCAGTTAGATTGCAGGTGCAGGCCTGCTATGGTCACCCTCATGCGTGTGCGAGTTGCGTTTAGTGACAATAGCATACGTCAACACGCCCAGCAGTGCTATTGCGGCAACAGTCTTCACCCATGTGGGCATCCAGTCATGATGCATTGCATCCGTGACCTGCTTGGTGGTCACCAACTGATTCAATAGAAGACCACCGAAAAACGCCGCCATTACCATCGTGCCCACATATATGAGGCATGTTCGCCTGCCGAGCACCTTCCATACCGTGCTGATGGTGGCTGCGTTGGTGGCTGGGCCAGTTACCAGCAGGGCGAACGCAGCCCCCGGCGAAACGCCGGCCATTATCAGCCCTGCGGCTATAGGTATCGATGCAGTAGCACACATATAGATCGGTATGCCCAGAAGCATCAGCAGTAGAATCTGAACCACGCCGCCGGACATATGCTTGGTGAAGAAATCCGCAGGCACCAACGCCGATGCCAACGCCGCTATCAGCAGTCCGACAAGCAGGGCACCTGCGATGTCCCGGGGTATAGTGCCAAACCCGTAGGCTAGCGCCCTGTACAATCGTCCGTGTGTGTCAACTCCGGTGCAGCATGCTTCGGTGCATGCTTCCTTCGGCGGGTCGGCTTGGTTGTCCTCGGGATCAAATGCCGACACAGCCATGCCGCCGATGAGCCCACTGATCAACGCGGCGATAGGGCGATAAATGGCGAATACCGGTCCAAGCAGGCTGTAAGTAACCAGTATGCTGTCAACGCCGGTCTGTGGAGTTGATATCAAAAATGCTGTGGTAGGCCCTTTGCCCGCACCGTGCCTTCGTATCGCCGCCGAGACTGGAATCACGCCGCATGAGCAGATTGGCAGGGGAACGCCAAGGGCAGAAGCTTTGAGGATCGGCCAGATGCCCCGCCCGCCAAGGTGCTTCTCTATAGTGTCAGCCGACAGTACCACCGACAGTATTCCCGCTACGAAAAAGCCGAACAGTAAGTAGGGGGCCATTTCGCCCAGCACCTGCCAGAAGTTAATCGGAATGTCGACGAGTTGCTGCCACATTGTCCATTCCTTTCTGCTCTATCGCTATGGGTGTGCTGTTGGTAGTCGCTGCGTTTTTATAATTCTAGGCCTACTGCCTGCTTCAATTCATCCAAAGATTTCCGCGCAATCATTGCGCCTAAGCGTTCGTGCGGTTTGTCGTTGGTCTTGAAGTATTCCACGATCTTGTCGACCAGATCAAATGCATCTTCGTCAGTCAGGCCCTTGGCTATTTCCTGGGCAATACGTGGCTTGCCTCCTCCGCATCCGCCAACCAGCATCTTCCAGCCGCGGGCGGTTCCCACCAGGCCGATATCCTTAAAGGCGGTTTCGGCGCACTGGTTCGGGCATCCGCTGGCTCCCATCTTCAACTTCCCTGGAAGCTCCATGCCGTGGAATTTCTCGTCCAGCT
Organism: uncultured Phycisphaerales bacterium; assembly: GCA_965369385.1. Lineage (GTDB taxonomy): Bacteria > Planctomycetota > Phycisphaerae > SM23-33 > SM23-33 > CBDUQP01. Next base: position 17,591 of record CBDUQP010000050.1, on the reverse strand, counting down.
TCATGCCCATAGACAGACTGTCCTGCAGGCCTCTCTTGCAGAAAGTAGTGCCCGGGCACGCTTTGACGCTTCGTACGCACAAACCCACTGCCGCTCCGGGAGCTATCCCCAGTTCAGCCCATATGGCATCGACGTCTTCTTCCTTGATACCAACCAATGCGATCCTGGCTGCGCTCGTGATCTTCATTGCCGCGCATCCGAACTTCTCAGCCACGTCTGCGAGCTTGCGAAGAGTGTCGGGAGTCACCACACCACAGGGCACATGGGGGGCAATAGCGTACGTTTCCTTGTCGCGCTGAATAATCACGCCCTTATCACCATCAGATAGCATCTGGTTGAATCCTTTCTGTTTTGCGGTTGTTCGTTGGTCCATTACGTGTGTCTGCGTTATGGAACTGAAATAACTACAAGATGTTACCAGTTTTCAGACAGCACTTCAAAGTGTGCTTGCGGATGGGCACATGCGGGGCAGGCATCCAGGGCTTGGGTGCCTTCATGTACGTAACCGCAGTTGCGGCATTGCCATGTTATGCTTGTATCCTTCTTGAACACCTTTGCGGTGTTGATGTTCTCGATGAGTGCTTTGTAGCGTTTTTCGTGCTGCTTCTCAGCCACCGCGATGGACGTGAACACATCGGCGATTTCAGTGAAGCCTTCTTCGCGGGCTACCTTTGCGAAGCTGGGGTACATGTCGGTCCATTCGTAGTGTTCGCCGGCTGCCCCTTCTGCGAGATTATCAACCGTGTCTCCGATTACACCAAACGGGAACTCCGCCGTAATCTCCGTAGTTCCGCCAGTCATGAACTTGAACAGGCGCTTGGCGTGTTCCTTCTCCTGGTTCGCCGTCTCTTCGAAGATGGCAGAGATCTGAATGAAACCCTGCTTCTTCGCCTTCGATGCGAAGTAGGTATAACGATTGCGCGCTTGTGATTCACCGGCAAAAGCGCCCATCAGGTTCTTCTCGGTCTTGCTGCCTTTGAGTTCCATTGAAACTCTCCCTTTCTACATAAGTAGAGTTAAAAGTGATAACGGCTATTGTACACAAATCATAATTACTATATCAGTATCAACGGTGTGAGTTGATTAACCAGCCAGGTGTCCGCTCGCCATCGCCTGGTGCATCTTTACCAGGGCGTTCTTCTGGATCTGGCGAACGCGTTCGGCACTCAGGCCGACTATTGTGCCCACTTCGTGCAGTGTGCCCTTCTTTCCGCCAGCAAGTGCGAATCGTTGTGAGAGGATAGCGCTTTCCATTTCGGTCAGATTGGCAGCGTTGCTGGCAAGCACCTCGCGAACATCGTCTATGGCGCGTTCCTGCTCGCTTTCGTGCTTCTTTACATCGTAGTCACTACGTTCCATTGCAGGATCGTAGGCGGTACCGAATCTGCTCACGCGCTTGCTGGTAGTGCTGGCCAGGCGGTGGTATGACTTCAGGATTGCCCTGCACGCATAGGTCGAGAACTTGAAACCTTTCGAAACGTCGAACTTCTCAATAGCCCGCAGCAAAGCCATACTGCCTTCGGAGATCAGTTCGGCAAAATCGACATTCGGAACGTTTGTTCGCTTCGCCATCGCTATTACCAGGCTCATATTGGCGGCGGTCAGATCTTCCTTGGTCCTGTCGATCGCCTGTCTCCATTCGACCATGCTTCGTGCGCGGGTTTGGCTTAGTCTGGCCTGCTGGCGAAGAGCGAGATCTTCCAAGCGATACTTCGCGTAATTATACCGCAGGAAAAGAGTTCGTTCTTCATCAACGGTCAAAGTGGCCCACTTGCCTCGCGTTCTTGGTGCATCAACCATTGACTCATCTGCAAAAAGCCACGGTTGGATCCTTATCTTGATTGCTCCAGGTCCAAAAAGTTCGTCATAAGTACTGGAGTTGTCAAAAGATTCATGCCAGACGTAACCCTTCTTCTCTTGTTTTGTGACTGGCGCTACGGGGCTTGTAGCCTCATCCACTGCTACCCGATTCTGTGTTATACTGGACATTTGTCTGTCCTTTCTACGCCCGTGCTCTTCGGACGCCCGAGTTCTTGTTAACTGTTGTCAACAAGCTAATTAGTGTCGCTAGAGGGTGTTTTGCATGCTGGACAAATGCCCTCGAAAGCCAATTCGTGTCCCGTGATCTCAAATCCACCGGCTCCGCAGACTATCTTGTCCAGGTCGCCAATGGCCTGGGCAGGCACATCTGATGTCTGCCCGCAGCTTGTACACCTGACGTGGTAGTGCTTGTGAAGCCCGCCGTCATACTGCTTCTGCCTGCCTCCCACATCGAGCTTTCGTATGAGACCCGCCTGTGACAGGAGTTCCAGATTTCTGTAAACCGTTCCCAGACTTATATTTGGGAGGCGTTCTCTTACATTTGCATAGATCTCGTCAGCAGAGGGATGGTAGTTATCTGCCTTGAACTCTTCCATGATCATCCGTCGCTGTTTGGTCATGCGAATGGCTCCATAAGGACTGTTGGCAGCGGGTGTTGCGAGTCTAGCATCTCTCGTCGTCGGCGAGCTGTTACCAGCTGCGGGCGACAACTCCGCTGATTCCGCGCCTTTCGCTATCCCTAAGCCTTCTTGATTATTCGAATCAGTAATCATAATGATAACTACTCCTATTAAGATCTAAATGGAGTATAGTAGCGGCTACCAGGTGAGTCAAGCGAGTAATTCGGAATTTCTGGGAAATTATCCAAGTAGAACTGTATGCAGGGTAACAGGTAGGCTGTTCGTTGCGGGCGGTTGCATGCGGAACAGATGCCCGAAGGGTTTCAGGGGTTATGACTGCTTGGGGATTGCATGACATAGTGAAAGATGCCAAGTCTTCTGTGGCGATCTTGGAATCGTGCTTCTTCGTGAAGGCTATCTGCCCGAATCGCTCGCTATCCTTCACGGCCGCAGCTTGTATCCGCATCGTTCTCCAACTCCTCGAGGTGCCGGAAAGTGCAGACGGGAATTCGTATAGCCTTCTCATAGGAATGATTATCGGGAATCAGTACTCGTCCCGCCTTGACGTAAGTCAAGGTGCCTGAGCTTCGGATGGGCTATCATTCTGATGAAGCTTGAACGCGGATTTCACCGGATGTTTGGCGAAGCGACGAAGATTAGGGCGGAACACCCGCCGGATGAGGTGATGAGATGACACAGCAAATGCGAAAGATTGTGCGAATCGACGAGGACCTGTGCGACGGTTGCGGGGCGTGCGTGCCTGATTGTGCCGAAGGCGCTATCCAAATAGTCAACGGCAAGGCAAAGCTGATGGCCGATAACCTCTGTGACGGGATCGGGAATTGCCTTGGCAGTTGCCCGAAGGGTGCTATCACCATTGATGAACGACCTGCTGTGGAGTTCGACCAGACCGCCGTTCAGGATCACCAAGCCAGCCTTTCTGTTCGCAAAGAGGAGCTTAAGATGATCGCCGAGAAGAACGAACCGACCAAGCCGATGGCATGCGGGTGCCCCGGAGAGATGATGCGAACACTCCAGCCGGTCGCCGACAGCAGCACCCCACACAACGCCGCCATTGGCGCACCATCCCGCCTGGGGCACTGGCCTGTGCAGCTTTCACTGCTTCCGGTAGAAGGCAATATGTGGCAGGATGCCGATGTACTGCTGGCCGCCGACTGCGTGGCGTTTGCGCTTCCGGATTTTCATGAACGTCTGCTGAAAGGCAAGGTGCTGGCAATCGCGTGTCCGAAACTGGATGACGGTGATTCCTATGTCGCCAAGCTGGCTGCCATCTTCGCACGCCGGACGGTCAAGTCGATCATGATCGCCCGCATGGAAGTTCCATGCTGTGGTGGGCTGGAACGTATAGTAGATGCCGCACTCGCCGAAGCGGGCGTTAGTATTCCGGTAAGTATATTAGTAATCAGTGCCGCAGGCAGGATTATGTCTGTCAACGGCCTTAACGTTGCATAACACTCAAGACAGAAATTAACCCGGGTAACGAAAGGGAAGTATTATGACCATGTTCTGCTATCAATGTGAGCAAACAGCTAAGGGAAGCGGATGTGACAAGATGGGCGTATGCGGCAAGAGTCCCGAAGTAGCGGCCTTGCAGGATCTACTGATTCATGCAGCCAAGGGGCTCGCCAGATATGCACATCGCTTGCGAGCACTGGGCGTTGTGGACCGCGCCGCCGATATTTTCATCATCGAGGCACTGTTCACTACCATCACCAATGTGGATTTCGACCCCGATTGTTTGGAGAAGATGATTCGCAAAGCTCAGGATGTGGGTGGCAGGCTCAAAGCCGCTTACGAAGACGCATGCACCAAAGCCGGGCAGGTGCCCGAAGAGCTCTGCTGCGAAGAATGCCGCCTTGCCGCCGATCGTGAAGGCCTGCTGGCCCAGGCCGCCGAACTCGGCATCGCCAAGCGTAAAGCAGAAACCGGCGAAGTTGAAATTGGTCTTCAGGAACTCATTACTTATGGTCTGAAGGGCGCAGCCGCCTATGCGGATCATGCAAATGCTCTCGGCGTTGCGGATGACGATCTCTTTGCCGGTTTCCACGAGATATTGAATTTCCTAGCGGAGAATCCCACTGATGTAGGCGAGCTTACCGCCATGGCGCTCAAGGTGGGCGATATCAACATGAAGGCCATGGAACTGCTGGATCAGGCTAACACCACGGCCCTCGGTCATCCCGAACCGACTGCCGTCAATATCGCCCCCAAGGCCGGCAAGTGCATTCTCGTTTCCGGCCATGACCTTAAGGACCTGCTTGAACTGCTCAAACAGACCGAAGGCAAGGGCGTGAATGTGTACACTCACTGCGAAATGCTACCCGGTAACGCCTATCCCGAGCTGAAGAAGTTCCCGCATCTCGTAGGCAACTACGGTGGCGCGTGGCAGGAGCAGGCCGCCGAGTTTGATGCATTCCCGGGTGCCATACTCATGACCACCAACTGCATCCAGAAGCCCCGCGAGACCTACAAGGGACGCATCTTTACCACCGGTCTGGTTGCCTGGCCTGGCGTTACGCACGTTTGTGATGACAAGGACTTCACGCCCGTGATCGAGGCCGCACTGGCCGCCGATGGTTTCGCCGAAGATGGCGAAGAGAAGACCATTCTTACCGGTTTCGGCCACAATGCGGTGATGAACGTTGCCGGTGCGGTAATCGATGCCGTCAAGCAGGGCGCGATCAAGCATTTCTTCCTGATAGGCGGATGCGATGGCGCAAAAGCCGGGCGAAATTACTACACCGAACTGGCAGAGAAGGTGCCCGACGATTGTGTGATCCTGACGCTCGCATGCGGCAAGTACCGTTTCAATAAGCTTGATTTCGGTGACATTGGCGGGATCCCGCGTTTGCTGGATATCGGCCAGTGCAATGATGCCTACTCCGCGATCCAGATTGCGTTGGCGTTGGCTGATGCGTTTGAATGCGGTGTGAACGAGCTGCCGCTGTCGATGGTGTTGAGCTGGTACGAGCAGAAAGCAGTCGCGATTCTCCTGACACTGCTGAATCTGGGTGTCAAAAACATCCGAATCGGGCCTTCGCTGCCCGCTTTCGTCACGCCGCCTGTGCTGCAGGTGCTCGTCGATAACTTCAACATAGCACCGATCAGCACACCTGATGAAGATCTCAAGGCGATGCTCGGCAACTGAACGCACAAGCGAAGCATTTGTGACGATCTGTTGGTTGTGGTCAAGGCAGTCTCCGGTGGCGGCAGGTGTCGTCATCGGGGCTGCTTTTTGCATGGTCCGGCGATGTGCAAAACTAGGGACGGTGCCCTATTTAAATTGCAAGGCGAATTAAATAAGGCACCGTCCCTAATTAATAGATTTAGATGCGGGCTGGACGCCGGCCGCGCGGGCCTGTTAGGCTTATGCGCATGTCATCTTTGAGTGTATCCGAAATAGCCGCCGCGATTGGCGAAGTCCCGCTGTTCAGCGCATTGGGCGACGAAGAGGTGAGCCAGTTGCTGGATGCGTGCCCGGCCAGGCATGTGCTCGCCGGTTCGCAGGTGTTCTCGTCATGTCAGCAGGCCGACAGCTTCTACGTGATACTCGCCGGCAGGGTGAAGGTATACAAGATGTCTCCCAAGGGTGACGAGCAGATACTGCATCTTTATGGGCCGGGCAATACGTTTGGAGAAGCGGCCATGTGGGCGGGCATTCGCTATCCCGCAAGTGCTCAGACGCTGGCTGACTCCACATTGATGGTAGTGGGGCGGGGGCCTCTGAAGAAGCTTATCCACAACAACTCCGATCTGGCGCTTGCGATGTTTGCGGGCATGTCTGCCAAGCTTCAGGAGTTCAACCAGCTTATCGAGCAATTGTCACTCAAAGATGTTCCCGCTCGCCTGGCCGGCATTCTGCTGGAGCTGCCTGCCAAGCCGGGCACCGACACCATCGTTTTGAAGCAGACCAAACGCGAAATCGCCGCTCGCATAGGCACGATAGCCGAGACTCTAAGCCGCGCCCTGAAAAAACTCCAGTCCGCAGGCATTATCGAAGTAAACGGTCCGGAAATCACCATCCTCGACATAGACGCCCTCTGCCGCGTAGCAGAACAGTAGCTCGTTGTGCTCTCGTTGTAGCCTGCTTAGAAGCGAACCTTCGGGAAAAGGCTCGGGTCCTTGCCCAGGCTTATTCCGGATGCCCACTCAAGCCAGCCTCGCCTGCCCTTGCCATCGTTATCGTTCACTACAATGTTTACACCCATCCATTTTCCTGTGGGTGCGTGTTTAATTGGCAGTTTGGACCACGGGATCATGGCCTCGTAGAATGTGGTCTTGCTTGCCTCGTCTCTCACTACGGCGAACTGCTTGAGCTTCCAGCCGCGCTGCCCCTTACGCGGGTCTTCCCATGCGAATGCAATTGCTTTTTCGCCCGCGCCGCCCGCGCCGGATGCCAAACCGAATTCGACATCATTCACGCCGTCATATTGAGGCACGTTTGAACATGGCTTGGCGTCGCCTGCGGTATCCAGGCCTATCTGGATGCTGTCTGACTGCCAGATGTGAATGGCACGGTCAGCAGTTGATGGTTGATGATGGACGTCGTCCTTAATGGCGGCCGCGAAGTACATGCCCTTGGTGTCGCTGGCGATGTACCACCGCACGGAGCAATCCGCTATTCCGCGCCAGCCGATTATATGGCGCTGCTCGCTGTCTTGGCCCATGAGTACCGGCGTGAACTTCTTCCACTCGCTCAGATCGCCGTCGGCCTTGAAGTTGGCGGGGCGGCGGGGTGCTATCATGTATCTTGAAGAACGTCTCACATGCATTGGCATGCCACCGTCCGCGATGGCGGCTGACGCGTTCAGTACCACTTCGCCGCCCTTGGTAACCGGACCTCTTGCCATTACCGATATATGGCGTTTCTCACCCGGTTGGATCGTTCGTCGAGAAGGTCTGGGCATGTTGGCGAGGCGCCAGGGTTTTTCAACGCTGACCGCAATCGAAGGAGCAGCTTGTGGGCGATTGGATACATTCTCTACACTGACATTCAGGACCGCAGCACCCGGCCGGGTCTTCTCGGGTGAGAGATTCAGCGAGAGTCGATATCGCGTGTCGCCGGATATCGTCGCGGCTGCGATTTGTGCTTTCAGGGCGTCAAGTTTCTTGGCGTCCGCATCCAGATAGATAGGCCGGCCCGACAGGTTCAGCGTATTGCCCTTGAGCAATATCGGCGTGCCAAGCATGCTGGTTATGCCCTTGATTGCTGAGGCGTCTTTCAGCTTCAGTGTTACGCCGTCATCAAGGCTCCACAGCGCGATCATCGCTCGGCCCTTGCGTGTGTAGGCAAGTGCCCATATGCGTTCGCCCATGGGGATTCTGCCGACGAGCTTCGCGCCGGAGAGCTGATTCACCACGGTTTTCACCGAGAAGTACGCCACCTTGGGACGCCATGCGGCGAACTTGCCCTTGACGCTTCCTGCCGGCCAGGATGTTACGAGCCCCATGTAGTAGTCGGCCATTGCGTATTCCTGGCCGAATTGTGCTTCCTGAAGCAGGTGAAAGAAGTAGACGCGTTTTATGGATGGTACGGTGCTTGAGATCAGGTAAAGCCTGGCTAGCCCGCGTGCCTGGTCCTCTTCGCTGCACGAGTAGTTGCGATGGTGTGGGTATTTCGATCGCATGTAAGCCAGCGTCGAAGCTTCCACGCCATTCCATCCCATCTCGGTTACGAAGATAGGCTTGTCGTCGCCGTTGGCCCGCATGACCTTCCACAGTTCCTTGATCTTGTTGACGTATCCGCCTTGCTCGGGCATTGCGGGGCGAGTGTAGGAGTGGGAGTTGAGAACGTCGAAGTAGTCCTTGCCGCCGAGGCGATAGAGGGTCTCGAGCTGCCGCGGTTCGTGGCCGGCGAGCCCTGCAAGTACAACAACGTTATTCGGGTCCGCGCGTTTTACGCCCTTGTAGAACGCTTTGAGGAAGATGATGTAGCGTTTGCCCCAGACGGACATGTTGGGCTCATTCATCGCTTCCCAGTATTTGATCTTGCCTTTGTACTTGGATGCGATGGCGAACATGAAGTTCTCGAAATCCTTCACGCTCTCATCATTGGGGAACAGTCCGGCCGGTGTGCGTATCCACTTTGCCGACCTGGTGACGACGACCAGCTGATCCAGATTGCTCTTCACCCCGCGATCCGCGCTGGCGATTACCCAGTTCTTGTCGCCGAAAGAATACTTCCCCCTTGCCGGTTCGAGTGCGACATGGGAGAAGTCCACACGAACCGTGCGGATGTTCAGGTCCTTGAGCAGCCCCAACGATACCTCATAGTTGACATGTGTCGTCGTCGCGAAGAACTCATTGGGGATAACGCGGGGAGTGTAGAGGGCCTTGTCGAATTCGTCGACGGCTGGGCCTGCCAGGCAACCGGTGGTGCATGCTGCGAGTATTGTACATATGAGCACGAAGAGGCTTGTCCTGTTGTTCATGGGTACTCCAGGCATGTTGTGAAGAAATTGGATGCCCCGTGGGGTATGCGTTATGGTGCGAAGGCAGTGCTGCCGTTGAGCACAGTTCCGCCGCTGATTGAAAGTTGCACGCTCAGGTCAGCGGTGAGGACGTTGAGTTCGGTGGCATTGCGGTGGGCGGGGAGTGCTTCGTTGACCATCGCTGCGGTATCAGGCGATATGACGTCCATCGTCTGGTGATAGCAGAAATCGCGGTTGTAATTGGGAGCGCCAGCTGTCGAAGTATATACGTAGCTTGATCCGTAGGATTTGTAGTAGTCCACGCACAGTTCATCGTTCGGACACTGCCACATCGGGGATCGCTTCCATGGCGTATTAAGTGCCTGTGGTTCACCAGGCCACCAGGGGCGGACTACAACGATGAAATCTTCGGTTCTCTCCAGCCATTCTTCCAGAAGCACCTGCAGGTTAGGCAGACTTCCGGGGGCGTCGGGGCGGCCCATGAATGGGAACTGACACGCGTACGGGTACTTGTCGCCGTATTCGAGTGTATAGGCGCCGAACGCAGTGCCGATGTTCCGCAGGTTGTTCGTGCATGTTACTTCTTTGGCCAGCTCTTTCGCACGGGCCACTGCTGGAAGCAGCAGCGATGCCAGTATCGCGATGATCGCGATTACCACAAGCAGTTCGATCAGTGTAAAACCGGCCGCCCGAGTTTTCTTTGTTTCACTCATTTTGCTACCTGTCTGACGCGGTCATGTCGTCTGGCCTTCGATAAGGTCAGTCGGGAGATGGTGTACTTCAGCGGGCCCTGCATAACCGTCAATCCGTCGCATGAGCAGTTCTGCCGCCATGCGGGCCTGGCGTTCACGATGCAGGTCCAATGTTGTCAGCTCCATCGGAGATACGCCTCGCACGGCGGTTTGTCCGAGGGAGATAATCTTCATATCTTCGGGGACGTTTACTCCGGCAGCGATGGCTGCACGCAGGGCACTCACTGCCGGGTAATCGTGGCTGCACACCAGGCAATCGCAGGAGAATCCATCCGCCAGTATTTTCGCCATAAACTCTTCGGTGTCGGAGTATGGGTCGGGCGGCTGGGCATAGCCTCTGGGAGTGTCTGCCGTCAGTACGCGGGCTGCGTCCAGTTGGACTCCTGTGCCACTCAATTCGCTCCGCAACGCGTCAACTACAGGGCGGTTCACTTCATGCGATGTTGCTCCGAGGAAGGCTATGTTCTTGCATTCGCGACGAGCGATGAGTTTGGCAACTTTGGATGCCCCGTCGGCTATGGAGTCGCGCACATGATCGCCCGCGATACCTTCAAGCCGGCCCGGACCTATCGTAACTACTGGAAAGTCGACATCGCGCAGAACCTCGCCGGGCAGGTGGCAGAGTTCATCGGGCATTACCCATATGATGATACCCGCCGGACTTTGGCGTGTGACGCTGCGCAGTACGATTCGGTACTTGTCCATGTCGGCGTGCGTGGCGTAGGTCGCAAGCGCGAAGCGGTCATGGTCTATCGTTTCCAGCAGGCCTTCAACATATGGTGCGGCGTCGGCATTGAGCGCGGGGGTGATGAAGGCGATCTGGGCAATGTCCACTTCGTCATTCTGCGGTGTGGCTACCACCACGCCTCGTTGCGGGTGTTTGGTGAGAACGCCTTCGTCCACGAGAATCGCCAGAGATTTGCGGAGCGTGTTCATGGCTACGCCGTAGCTGCCTGCAAGCTCACGTTCGGTGGGCAGCAGCATTCCGGGTGCGTATGTGCCAGCAGTGATTTCCCTGCTCAGGGCCGCTGCGATTCGCCCGGCCTTGGTGCGCACGCCAATGGAAGTAACCTCGCTCATGCCTCCTAGAATATAACAAAGCCGCAAAAAATTCAAGAAGAATGAAACAAAGTATCAAAAAAGGAGGCCAGATGTCTCGAAATTGGCAGACAGGGCGTTGGAGTAACTGGAGTTATGGAGTGGTGAACAATTGGGGCATCCGGAATTGTGTGCGGTTCAAGCACGACGAATTCGGGGCGGCCGGGCTTAATCAGCAGTCCAACCGCCCCGGAGTTCTACTTCTTTGTCCCGGCGAAACTGATGGGTGTTAAGTCTTCATAAGTTCTTGCCTGCTCCCGATATACATCGGGACTACTGGCAGGTTGCCATCGGTCATTATTCGTGGGACAGAGCACTAGTGTTAAGGCCTGGAAGCTATAGGTTTAGCTTTGGCGATGCAGATGGGTGAAGAGTAATCCGCGAGCCAGGTGCGCTATCGTCGTTTGCGATATCCCGATGGGCTCATGCCCGTTCGTTTGCGAAACTGCTTGCTAAACGCATAAATGTCACAGTATCCCAGTAGCTCGGCAATCTGCCCGACACTATGACTTGACTGCCGCAAGAGCCCCTGGGCCGAAGTAATGCGACATTGGATCAGATACTCACCCGGTGTTACCCCGGCAATCTTCCTGAATACGCGAATGAAATGATCCGGCGTATAGCCCATGTCTGCCGCCAGTTCCTCCACCCTGCATGCGGCAGGATTCTGCTGAACCCTCTCGCGGACTTTCGCGATCTGCTCAAACTGCTCAAGCTCCAGCCCGCTGCGATCCGGCCTGTTGTCCCAATGCCCCAATTCAAGCATACACGATCTCAACCAATGAATGGCAGTAACGTGGTTCCCGGCCATCACAGCCATTATGCTGCGTTCCAACATTTCAAGCATGATCGTCTGATTGTCCAGATGACGATAGAACACCGGCAGCGATTCGTCGGCAGGCATGAACGGTTCGCCTCGCTCATCGAGGCATTCGAACACTACATACGGAATCACGAACGGATCGTCAGAATTGGTGGCAGATACGTGCGGTTCGCAGTGCCTCACCAGAAGGCAATCACCCGGAACCAGATCAAACGTGCCACGCCTGGACTCAAGAACTCCCGTCCCCTTGGCCACCAGCCACAGGTTGATGCCAAATCTGTCGGCAACTGCATCATTACACCAACTCCAAGCCGAGTGACAGTAGGTCTTGTGCGCCAGTGATATCCGCAGGTCGCAAGTTGAAAAATCCAGCTTATCCATATCGATATTATATAAAATCATATCGATTTCTGCCATTTTGCATATCTGCATTCTGTGGTTTATTGCACTCATCGGCGGAATGGACGTACGAACCATGGTTTCCAACGATCGCGACGCAATCCGTGCGGAACTGGAAAAGAAGCTGCCCATCTGCATGGACGGCAGCGGATACATTCTCTACAGCGACCACAGCATCACCGACCAGGTAGAATAAGAAACCTACAAGTACTTCCTCGAAACCGCCTTTGAAATGGGAAAGTACAAATAACGATTGCCACGCAAGCTGCCACTTTGATATGCATAAAACGCGGCGAAGGGAAACGAATTCCCTGCGCCGCGTTTTCATATGAGTCTGGTCAAGGCTGAATGCCCGCAATCAGTCGCCGGGCGGGGTTTGGCGCAGTTCGCACACTTCGCCGTCCGGGCCTCGCAGGTATACGATCCAAACATCAGGGCGAAACTCAACCGGTTCACTGATCAGTTCAATCCCGGCCGCCTTCATACGCTCGGCGTCACCCCGGACGTCATCAGATGTGAACCCCATATGAATCCAACCCTTGTCGGCCTGTTTGCTGTCTGCCGGCACCGGCCGCCCGCACGGATCGGTATACTGGAACAACTCCAGCATTGTTCCGCCAAGCATCAGGTGAGCGATCCTGGACGAACACCCCGGCATACCCACCACCTCGCCAAGCAGCGATTCGGGCCCGCATTCCAGCGTTCGGACAACTTCAAAACCGATCAGGTCGCGATAGAACACCAGCGACTTGTCCATATCAACCACGCTGAGCGCGGTGTGGTCTGCCTTTACAATCATCTTCGTACACTCTTTCAGTTATCCAAACATAGGTCAGCAAGCTGTCTCAACATCCGGGCAGGCAACCTGTCACCTCTTATCCTACCTTCGATATCCCAGCATGGCTCCGCCATCTGGGCAGATCACCTGGCCGGTCATAAATGACGCCTCGTGCGACGCAAGGAACGCACATACCTCGCCAATCTCATCTATGGTGGCCATCCTTCCGATCGGGTGCCAGCTATCCACCATCTCCAGCGCCGCCTTGGGGTCATACTGCGACTCGGCCCAATCTTCCATGAGCGGCGTCAAAACGCCGGCCGGGCACACAGCGTTCACCCGCACACCATCGGCAGCCAGGTCGTAGGCAATCGCGCGAGTCAGCCCAAGCTGCCCTGCTTTGGTGGTCACGTAACCGGGCGCAGCCTCCTGTCCGATCAGCGCCACCTCGCTGGACATATTAATGATGTTGCCCTTGGTCTTCCGCAAATACGGAACAGCAAACTTGCACCCGGCAAATGTACTGGTGAGATTCAGACGCACAAGCTGCTCAAAGTCTTCAATGCTCGTATCGTCGATCTTCATTGCCGGCGGATGCCACCCGGCGTTGTTGACGATGCAATCAAGCTGACCGAACCGCTGGACAGTGCCATCGATGAGGGCTTCTATGTCGGCATCTGAAGTCACATCGCACTTCATGAAGGCCGCGGTATACCCCGCATCGGTCAGTTCCTTTTCGGCGGCCTTGCCGGCCTGCTCGCCGCGCGAGGCTATTACCACCGTGCAGCCGTACTTGCCGAAAATCCTGGCACAGCCGAGGCCAATGCCCTTAGAGCCGCCGGTAATAATGGCAACTTTGTCCTGAAGTTTCAGTTCCACGATCATATCTCCAGTTTGTATATCCGGCTGGCATTTCCGCCCAGCAGTGCGTCCTGCTCGGCCGTGCTCAGTTCGGAAATATTCTGCTTGAATGCCCCAATCACATCGTCATACGTGCCAGCCAGCAGACACACCGGCCAGTCGCTGCCAAACATGCACCGCTCAACGCCGAACGCATTGAGCACGTGATCCATATACGGTTTCAGGTCAGCCGGTTTCCAGTTATCAAAGTCGGCTTCGGTTATCATGCCCGACAGTTTGCAGTAAACATTCTCGCACGCGGCGAGTTCGGAAATCTCGTTGGCCCAGCCATCGAAAGTTCCTGCTGCTATCGCGGGCTTGGCGATGTGGTCCACAACCAATGGCAAGTCGCCCAGCGTGCGGGCAACTTTGGTGCATGCATCCAGATGCCGCGGGCGAATGAGCAGGTCATAGGGAATGCCCCGCCTGGCGAGTTCTCCCAGACCGTTCATAACGTCCGGCCGCAAAATCCAACTATCGTCGGGCTCATCGTGTACCTGGTGACGGAATCCCACAAGGCTTCTGTTCACTGCAAGCTCGTCTGCCAGGTCGCCGGCGGCCGGATCGGTAAGGTCCACCCATCCGACTACTCCGGCAATGAACTCGTTTTGGGCGGCCAGTTCCAGGAACCATCGCGTTTCATCGACGGAGCTGATTGTCTGGATCACTATCGTGCGATCCACACCGTTTGCCTCCAGGACAAAGCCCAGGTCCTGCGGCCCGAAGCTGTCGTACAACACGCCCATGTCCTCGCTCATCCAGACATAGTCATACTTGCCCATCTGCCAGAAATGATGATGCGCGTCTATTCGCATGTGAGTTTCTCCTGCGCGGCCGGGAAATCAGTCCATCACAAGTCCGCCGTTCACATCCAGCATCTCACCGGTAATATATCGTGCCTCATCGGACACCAGAAACGCCACTGCGTTGGCGACATCCTGCGGGCTGCCAAACTCTTTCCATGGTATCTTCTTAGCGAGGGCTTCGTTATTCTCTTTGCCCCACTCATCAGTCATCTCGGTACTGATAGGCCCGGGGCACACCGCGTTCACATTAATCTTATACGGTGCAGCCTGCAGGGCCAGCGACTTGGTGAAGCACACCACGCCCGCCTTCGATGCCGAATAATGCGCACCGGCGGCAGCTCCGCCCGTCTTGGCAGCGGCCGACCCCATGTTCACTATCTTGCCGCCTGCTCCGCGATCTATCATTATCCGCAGCGCCTCGCGACTGGCGAGAAAAGTCCCGCGAAGGTTGACAGCCATGATCTTGTCCCACTCGGTGACCTCAATATCCAGAATGGGAATCATTCGGCAGAGCCCGGCATTGTTCACGAGAATATCAACGCAGCCGAACTCTTCAAGCGTGGTTGCAAACAACTGCTTGACGTCATCTTCGGCTGAGATGTCCGTACGAACGAAAATCGCCCGGCGTCCCAACTCTTCGACAAGTTTGACAGTCTCCATCGACATATCTTCGCGAATATCCGCTACAACGATATCCGCGCCACGGCGTGCGAGCGTCAGGCATATCTCCCGGCCGATCCCGCGCGACCCGCCGGTCACAATTGCCACTTTTGAACTATCACTCATTATTCAATCTCTTATGGAACTACACTGCGGCGTTCTGCACTGCATCCGAGCATGCCTTGTGCGTTGCGGGGTCCATCATTTCCGGCATCAATTGCCCTTCGGGGACAATATTCGCCAACGCCTCTGCCGCCGCAGTCATCATATCAATAGTTATACTCTCCGCACGTGCATCCAACGCGCCGCGGAATATGCCAGGATACGCCAGGGCGTTATTCATCATCCTGCCATCGGCATAAACGGCAGCACCAGCCGCAATGGCATCTTCCTTGCCGATCTCGCTGACGGGGTTCGCCAGGGCAAAGATTATCGGATCGGCCGCCATGGCTTTCACCATGTCCTGCGTGACGATATTCGGCATGCTGACGCCTATGAACACGTCGGTGCCCTTCATTACATCTGCCAGCGAACCGGTGGCGTTTTGCTTATTCGTACGCTCGGCGAGAGCTTCCTTCTCAGGATTCATATTCTCGGACCGGCCGCGATATATCGCACCAGCCCTGTCGCAGAGAATGGTATCCTTCACACCTGCATGCAGCAGCAAATCGGCAATAGCTGTGCCGGCTGCACCTGCCCCACTGAAGGAGCATGTCAGGTCTTCCATTTTCTTGCCGGTCTGCTTAATGGCGGAATAGAGACCAGCGAGAACGACCGTCGCGGTCCCATGCTGATCGTCATGGAATACTGGAATCGGCAGTGCGGCGTCGAGCTCACGAGTAATGCGGAAGCACTCGGGTGCCGCGACGTCTTCAATCTGGATAGCGCCAAAAGTTGGTGCCATCAGCTTCACTGCCGATATGAACTCGTCAACGTCTTTGGTATCCAGCAAAATGGGCTCTGCCGATACGCCTGTGAACTCCCAGAAAATGGCCGACTTTCCTTCCATCACCGGCATGCCCGCCACCGGGCCGATATCGCCCAGTCCGAGAATTGCAGTACCATTGGTGATGATCGCGACCTTGTTGCTGATATTGGTGTATTGCCTTGCCAGCGAGGGATCGGCTTCGATAGCCTTGCAAACACGGGCCACGCCAGGCGTGTAGACAATTCTGAGATCGGTATTGGACTTGATAGGCTTGCGGCTGCGGATTTCGCAACTTCCGCCACGATGGCTCTCCATGGCAGCGTCAATAACTTCCAGCACCTTAACGCCGTCGATACCTTCAATCGCCTTGCGAGCCTGCGCCATCTGCTCGTCGCCCGTAGTGAACAGGGTGAGCTCGTACATGCAACAGTCGCGGACACCGAAATCGCTCACCTGGACGCCGACATCGGCCAGCTTGGCGAGCACTTCACTCTTGGCGTCGATTCCGCCGGTAATCTGGAGTTGAACTGAGAAAACAATGTTACGCCCGTAGACGTCCTGTAGTGCGTCAGTATATGCCATGAACCAATCCTCTGAATGCCTGCATCAGACGGACCGGCCGCCCGATACTTATTCTATTGCGTATTTTTTTGCGTGATCTATGTGTTTGTCCAGAAGCTCCAGAGCCTTGGACCTGTCACCTTCCAAAACCGCGTCCAGAATCGAAACGTGAGCATCGAGGGCTGCCTGTGCCCGCTCGGCTTCGGTGGTTTTCTGAATTCGGTACAACTGCGTTCTGGCCCACAATTTGCCGAGGAATATCATCAGATCCTCGCTATTGCAGCTTTCGCAAATCAGCGTGTGGAGCTGTGCGTCGAGCTGAAGCTCCCTGCGAACAAGCTTGGCATCTTCCAGCTCCCTGCACGCGACGAACGCCTCTTTCAACTGCCGCAGCTTCTTGTGGTCCAGATTGTCAAACGCATACTCGAGCGCCAGACACTCAAGCCGCCTGCGAATCTCCAGTATGTCTCTCGCTTCTGCGGGCGACAACTTGCACACATAACACCCACTACGGGGCACAAGAGCTATCAACCGATCTTCCGAAAGACGCTTGAGCGCCTCGCGAACCGGAGCACGGCTGATGCCATGCGATTGGGCAATCTGCATCTCCGTAATCCGCTGGCCAGGCTCGAGCTTGCCGTTAACTATCTGGTTGTAAAGTAAGTCGTAAACCGTATCCGACAATGCGTTATGCTGTTTGGCAGACATTATTCTCATCACCTTTTGTCCGGGTAAATTCGTGATGTACTTCCAGCCGCACGGCAATACGAAAACCGGCCCTCAAAACCCGCTTCCGAACAAGACCGCACCGAACAAACCCGCCCAACGCAGCCTTTACCGTGTTATTATTGCCACACGAATAACACAAACAGCGACAAATCGCACGCCAAAGTTCAATCGCCTACCGCTGTGTGCGAGATTTCTTTCTGGTAGGAAAGAAATCTCGCACACAGAGCAGGTGAGCAGTAGAACAGTTGAGCAGGTGAAACAACA
>CBDUQP010000049.1:0-20860 GCA_965369385.1 uncultured Phycisphaerales bacterium | reverse complement strand
AGCACTTATAGCCCAGAATGAACGCTAATCTCGGTCACAGTCGACTTTTGAGGGAGACGTCAATGAACGTAACATCGCAAACTGACGCCTCAGCGAGCCCAGATCGCTCGATTGCGCCACTGACCTTACCATTGGCTCAGGTCGCCCTCGCTGAGCGATTTGCCCTCGCCGCCAGTCTCTGTGGACAATTCCAACAGCTCACGCGCCGACTCCTTGTCGCCCTGAAGACCAATACCAACGAACCGGATTCCCTCGCCGCCGAGTTTCCTTACCTCGCCTGCAAGTGTCATATCCGTCTCACGTGTCAGCAGAACAACGCTCTTGGGCTTCAAACGCCCCGCAGCCGCAATACATTGTCCCAACTCAGCAGCACCCGAAACGCCCCTGGCGTTCATGAAATCGCCCGCTGAGCGTATACTCTCGCTATCTGCCTTCACCATGCCCCCGCGAAAGACCACAACTCCGCCATCGTCAACAATGATTAGCGAAAACTCGCCGCCGTCGAGCGATTCCAGCGAATGGAGCACCATATTGATGGCGGCATCCTTCACTTCGCCCATGTTTTCACTATTATCAAGGCAATATGCCACCGGTGGAGTAAGGCCGAGAATATCCAGAATCGCAGGTCCCTCCAGTATATCCGGTTTGTCGTCCCGCCCATTATTGTCCGCAGCACTCGGTGGCGTGGGCCATCCGTGCATCAGGAAATGGGCCGCGACGATACTACCGCCAACCAGCATGACCCCAATGACTGCAATGAGAATTATCGACGTGATACCCTGAAGAAACACGGGCTTGGCGACCGGAACATAATCCTGGATGCCAGGCTCTGGCGATTGCGATTCGATGGCTGAATCGGGGCGAGAAGGCTCAGAAACCGGACTGTCCGGGCGGGCGGGTCTGCTGGGGG
This sequence comes from uncultured Phycisphaerales bacterium, assembly GCA_965369385.1. Lineage (GTDB taxonomy): Bacteria > Planctomycetota > Phycisphaerae > SM23-33 > SM23-33 > CBDUQP01. The sequence continues at coordinate 19,950 of CBDUQP010000049.1, read as the reverse complement.
AATCAGGCTTATGCGCGTCCAGGTGGGAATGAGAAGCCCCCGCAATGGCAATCAATACGCCACAATACGGACATCTACACATACCGCCTTTGAACGCTTCGTCAACTGAAACTCGCTTCTCGCACTCGCTGCAACGAATCTTGATGGACATCTGTGAACCTTCCGTAGCTCTTACTGTGCTCCTGCCACGCCGGCAGCCCACCCAAATATTCCTGCTGCATACGATGGCTTGCCTGCTGCCCCTGCGCCCCGAACAACACTCGACAATTCACCCGAATTGCCTTTGCCTTCGTTCCCCAGGTGCTCAGCAAAAATACCACACATATGCCACGTGACCCAATTTTCAACAGATTGCTGGATGTGTCGAAACACGCAATGGCACCGTTCGGCCGAAGCCGTTAACGCCGGAGGACAAAGTGCGCATAAAAAAACGAACCGACCAGCAACACCGGTATTCTATGGGCCCACAAGACCGTCTGCAACGCATATCCCCGTGGAAAACCAACTTCGCTACCATCCATGACAATCCGAGCCATCACTACCGGCAGAAAACCGGGAATGGTGCGTCGACAAAAGACGTTGTCTCCGACGACGCACCCGCCCATCCGATTGTCCATCAGTTATTTGTGCAATATCCCGGCGATTTTGCTGACCCTTGCACAACTGCTCACATCTCTGTGGGCGCAGATATCCAAAAGTTTGAACAAAACGCCACCAGGAATCAGAAGACTATGCTTCTGCTCGAACGACTTCGGCTGCACGCGGACCTTTTTCGCCGCTTGTGACGTTAAACGATACTGCTTCGCCTTCGGCCAACGTCTTGAAGCCTTCGCCCTGAATGTCATTGTAATGCACAAAGACATCGCCCCCGTCACCGTCTGCTTCTATGAAACCAAAACCCTTCGCATCGTTAAACCATTTTACCTTGCCCGTAGCCATAATCATGTCCTTCCACAAAACAGGTACCCAAGAATTGAACAGCCAAATATGCCCTGAACACAAAGAAAGACAACGCCACAATCAACAAAAAACCGGTACGCATGAACCCCGGAGACAATTGATACGCTGCCTGTTCCATGATCTGACCAACAAGCTGGGAACCACAACTAACACCAGCAGACCCGAGGAACCCGTTCCCCGAACACGCCCACTGAATTACCTATATCATCGTGCACAATTATCATCGAACGACCATTCCTTGTCAAGAACTCTCCACCCAAGAGTTTGCCCAACTAACAGCAGCACCTGTTTTCGTAACCTACTGGAATTCCCTAACCATGCGTCAATCGCCCTCCCCCCAGATCGCCGGCCCGGCAAGATTAAGATGAACACCCTAAGAACACGAACAATGCGTTAACTCTTATCATTACTTGACTTTTGGCACATTGTTGGTTATAATGAATACTGTTCCGCAGGTCCTCCTCCTTCCTGTGGAATATGTGCGACACTCCGGTATCCCTCCACCGGGATGTGTCGCACTCTTTTTATCTGCCTTCGCGACTTTCTAGTTCACGACGCAAAATACCGTAGATAATTCCCGCCAACGCAAACCCGCCTATAAGCCTCACCCCAAGTGCCAACCTTCCCGGTTACGCAATCCACCTTTCGGCGATCCACCCATCATCCATCACCGCCAGAACGTTCGAAACAAACTACTTCCGCAGTGGAACTCGAACTCAGAATATGTGAGAATCTCCACAATCACAAAAAGGATAACATCATGATTCTCGACAAACTTACCAACATAGAAACTTACGCAAACCTCAGCGATAACTTCAAAACAGCCATCTCCTTTCTTCAGGCTACCGATCTGTCGCAACTGCAGCCGGACGAAAAGTACGAGATTGACGGCGAGAATGTGTATGCGATGGTTGGAAGGGCTCAGGGCAGAGATCGCGACGCAGCCAAGCTGGAAGTACACCGCAAGTACGCAGATATCCAGATAGTGCTCGAAGGCATCGACGAGATGGGATGGAAGAGCTGCGATGAATGCATCACGCCCGAAAACGAATACGATCCCGACGGCGACTACCAACTCTTCCTCGACAAAACTGACTGCTGGATTCCCGTCGGACCGGGCATGTTCACAATCTTCTTTCCGCAAGATGCACACGCTCCGCTCGTCAGCAACGACATGCTCCTGAAGATCGTAGTGAAGGTCGCTGTCGACTAAACCCTTCGCAGAAGCAAACTATATCGTTCCCGTTCACACGCGAGAATACCACACGTTGGCAAGCTCTGTTGCCAACCGGCCGCCTGTTCATGTTTATTCTCAGCCGCCGTGCGTATAATCCTTTCGGAGCAGACAATGCGCAATGGGGTAATAGGCATGAATACGATCAAAGATCACCGCAAGGAATCCTCGTCGGATCGCCGGGCAGAGCCTCGGGATATTCGCGGCCATGGATCATATCACGGGCGAACAGGTCTTCTTCTTCTCAGGAGCATTACAATGAAACCCATTCTTCTAGTAGTTCTTGTACCGGTAGCCTTCATCCTCATCTCCGCCTGCGGCCAGCCCGCCTGGACAAAACGCGCGGCCCCGCGATCAGACGTAACCGGTCCGGGCACTCCAGTTACGCTCAGGGGCAAACCCATGAGCCTTGTCGGAAGCAACCTGGCCGTGGGAGACCGCATGCCGGACGTGGCGGTTAGGAGCATGAGGGGCGGAAAAGTTAAGCTGTCGTCGCTGACTGACAAGATCACACTTCTATGCGTTGTGCCGGCAATCGACACGCCCGTATGTACAAGCACCGCTCTGGAACTGCACGATCTTCAACATCGCCTTGGCGATGATGTAAACATGGCCATCATCAGCACCGATACGCCGGGAGAGCAGCAGACATGGTGCGATACCAACAGCGTGCAGGATGTCATGTTCGTATCCGACGAACCGGACGGTTTCGGCAAAAGCTGGGGGCTCAAGATGAGCGGTAGCGATGTACTTGCCCGCGCGGTTTTCGTAATAGACCGCAAAGGAGTAATTCGCTACATAGAAACAGTAGGCGAGAACACATACTCACCAAACATGGCGGCGGCCGTGGATGTGGTGGAGCGGCTCAGAAATCCCAAACCCGCGCCGGCCAAATAGGCGGTCCACACAAGAAGATGCCGGAATTCCAGCCGCTAGTCGATTGCCAGTGGCGCAGGCGGCTTGGCAGGCAAGGGCTTCAGTTTACCATCGGCCCGGAGCTTCACACGCAGGGTGTGATCCAGCTTATCTGCCTTGACCTTGATTGGGCCTACACCATATCCGGGCTCCCGAACCCATGAGGCAACTTGCCCCCCAATGATGCCATACTCAATGGGTTCCAGATTATCCAGGCGGAAGCGGCCTTTGGCGTCGGTAGTCACCTTAATGTGTCCTGAGTAGCGGGACTTCATCTTGTAAGGTATGTACAAGATGAAATCCACGCCCGGCACCGGCCGACCTGTGGCATCATCAAGCACAACACCGCCGGCTGGAATGCCCTTGCGCAAACGCACGGTAATTGGCGACTGCTTCAAATAGATCGGTAGGTCCACGCCTTGCGTATTGTCTGACGGCTCGATTCTTATCGAATACTTGATTCGAGGGTCGGGGTTCACATGGTTCCAGCGAATCCCTCCATCCCGATCCGCCTTGCGAGCAGGCCCGCTGCGTCCACCGCCAGGATACTGGCTGTTCAAATCCACGACTGCACCCGCCCGGGGTTTCCCGTCGGGGCCGGTAATGATGGCCGTAACACTGACTCCTTCGACAAGACGAAGCGATATCTCACGCGTGGGCTTGGATCGATCGAGAGTGAACTCCTTGCTGAAGACAAATCCTCTGCTGCTAATCCTGCTGTCACTGGCACAAATGCGGTATACTCCATCAAGCGGGACAGCGTCCACAACGAACCTTCCACTTCTGGAAGATCGCTTCCACTGGCTGGAATATCCCATAGCGTTTGGGACCCTCTTGATGATTATGAGTGAAATTTGCACATTCTCGGCCGGCGAACCATCAGGCAGAAGCACTGTTCCATACACGCTTCCAGCCGGCAAGATTGGGATATCCAATATCATCGGGCCCTCGCCATGAGGCACCTTAATCGACGTCTTCGGCTTAAACCAATAACCGGGCAAGTCCTTGATCTCACACCGCATCTCGCCTGGTCCATCTGCAGACATAAGAACATCCACAGTCGCTCGCCCCTCGGAGACCTCAGCGATATGAATCTTGCCGCGTCGCCAGCTACTTGGGTGGCATAAGTCTGTCCGAATCTTGCCCGATGGGACAGGCCAGCCCTCCGGCGGGATCAGGCGTATCGCCACTTTTCGTGATTGATATCGCAGTTTTTGGTCATCCAAGTCGATAACGATATTGTTCACCCCCGCCTTGATTAGCCCCGATTTCTCTTTGTCGCCGACGTTGATCCAGAAGTCGCCGGGCACGATGTCTAATACGGTGAACGTGCCAACATTCCCACTGACATCTACCGGGACCGTTCGCGGCATTCCTCCCTCACCAAAGTTTCCCAGCATTACCATTGGGCAGTGGAAGCTTACAGTAGGCTTTCCATTGCTAACAGATAGCTTGCTCAAGTCGCCAACAATACGCCCATGGATCACAGCAGGATTGAATTCAACACGCAGGACCGCCTTCCTCGTCGACACATCCCGCACAAGTTGTATGCCTCGTCCCGGCATCTCAACCCAGAACATATATTCGCTGTCATCACGAAGTGTGTTGATCAGGAATCGACCGGCTGCATCTGTTGTTGCAAGCAGCACGCGGCTTGTAGGGCTCATGCGGAAATCACGGTACTGCTCGAAACCCTTACGGTATGCCAGGTATATCTTTGCATTGGACGCCGACTTTCCTGTTACCACATCAAGCACGGTACCACGAACCGCCCGGGCGACAGACAACTTCCACTTCATCGTCTTGTCGGGCTTGAACTCAAGCGATTGGTGGTCATGCTGGTAGCCCTTCGCTCTGGTCTCTACTTCGACCGTACCAGTCGGCAAGTGCGTCAGTGTGACCATGCCGTCAGCGTCTGACTTGTGCGTCTGGCCGTCAACACAGTTGCCGCTTCTGATTGTTGTCGCCTTAACCACCGCGTTGCAGATGGGCTTGCCACTGTCGTCAACAAGTCGAATCCGTGAGGAGAATCCTCGTGACAGTACGAGCTCGATTCCCTCAATCGTACTGTTCGGCTTGCCTGTCAGTACCTCGCTTGCCACAGGAGCATAGTTTTGGGCCCTGGCCGTTATCGTTATCCTTCCCCCCCCACGCACTGTGAAGCTGCCATCGGGTTTCATTCTTTCATCACGCGAGTATGTGCTGACACCACCTCCAGAACGATACTCGTCGCTGCTGTGGAGACGAATTCCCTTCGGCAGAGCCGAGCCATCTTCCGTGCGGACGTGCCCCTTGACTATTATGTTAGTCTGCTTGGAAACATGAGTCTTCTCCGAGGGCGGAGCGTAGTTCTCGCGAACGTGATGGATCTTCTCTATGTGCTCTTGCGGGGTCAGCCACCTGGCCGCTACCTGCCCGGTCGCCGCGGCACCTGCGCCCAGGCCCGCAAGCACGGCCGCACATGTCAGGAGAATCCCCATGGCTACCGGCCAGGATAGTCGCACGGGAATCTTCTCCGCCGGCGCAACCAGACGACGCACTCGCTGGAGCAGAACGCCAGGCTTATCATTCGCCAAGGCAACCGCAGCCACCTTCTCACGATGAATAGACTCCACCGCCCTTGCCAGAGTCTGCGCCACTGCCAGATGCCCATCCGTTGCAACCGCGGCTGCCATGTCGCAACAGGCCTCGCGTTCCAGACGAACATGGCGGCTCAGCCACCAGACCACGGGATTGAAGAACAGTACGGATTCGATCAGGCGTTGGGCGAGTGACACCCACATGTCGTGCCGGCGGATGTGTGCCAATTCGTGGGCCATCACCACCTTCAACTGCTCAGGCGTGAGCCCTGTCACGATGACGGCAGGGAAGATTACGAGCGGGCGAATAAGCCCAGCCACCACGGGCGATCCGAATTGTTCGATAATAGCTACACGAACCTGTCTGCGCAGGTGCATACGATCTGCAATCTCCCGCGCCATCCGGCTCAGAAAATGCTCGGGGGCAAGGGGCGGCACACGCAGTAGGCGTCTCGCCCCGGCTTGCTCTGCAACCGTGCGCACCAGCATCACCGCAGCCCCGATAATCCACAAAACAGCAGCATAGGCAGTCCAATCAATGCTTGCCGCTGCGTCCGTAATGGGCGTCTGAGTTGCCGCCAAACGCTCAGGCGTATTGGTGTCCTTGTACTGCACAGACGAGACATTGGCTGATAGCCGATCCACGGTACGTTCACCAGATTTGTTGCCAGCCACAATTCTCCCGGCCGGTGTAACTGGCTGCGATGTGACTTGCCCGCCGACACCAAGCTGCGTGCCGGCAGCAAGCACCCCCAGCGTGACCAGCGACAGCAACACCACTGCCGCCATGCCGCCAAGGGCGACTGCGTAGCGGGCCTCAGGGCGCTGGCCTGTCAGTGTTCGCAGCAGCCCAGCCACTACGCCTGCAACTATCAGCCCGAGCCAAAGCGAATGAATCAGCGTCCAGATCAGATCATGCCACAGTCCGCCGCCAAACAGGGTGTGTATCAGGCTCATTTCTTAGCCTCCCCCTTGCGGCGCGTGGCCACCGCATCTTTCACCATGCGGGCTATCTCGTCAAGTTCATCTGAGTTTATGGAATCGGCATCAAGAAGCTGAGCCACGGCGGCCGACGGCGAACCCCCGAACACCTTTTTCACCATGCCCTTCATCATTGGCTTCAGCACCTGCCGGCGGGATACCAGCGGATGATACACGTTCGCCAGCCCGCGCCGGGAGCCCACATCCAACAGACCCTTCTTCTGCATCACCTGCATCATCGACAGAACTGTCGTATACGCTCGCGCTTTTCCATCCGGCAACTCGGTCAGCAATTCCCGTGCGGTGCTTGCCCCTCGCCGCCACAAGACCGAGAGTATCTGCAATTCCAGATCGCTGGGGGCCGATGTTGATGATGGTTTCTTAGATGATGCCATTGACTGTCTCCCTACTAGATTTCTAGTACATACTATACCTCTAGTAGGTCACAGTCAATCGGATTCTCGAAAAAACTTTCGTTCTTTGGTTGCTGAACTGGTTACTTGGGTTCTCCGAGGCCAATTACACGAACTTCACCCTCGCCAGCAGCAGGTCGCCTATGTATTGCATGCGATTGGACGGCTCGCCTATGTCTGCCCAGAACGGCATGCCCTCTTTGTAGCCGCCAATATCCTGCACCAGCCATTCGCCGCTCACAATCCATGACTCGTCATCGCTCACGTTCACTACCGCGAAGTTGCCCAGCCGCGCACCGTTTTCCGGTATCACCACCTGCTCCGTATCGCGAATCACGCACAACTTCTCCGGGTCCACCTGCGCGATAAACAATGGAGCGCGGCCGCGGAATACACCGTTATTCAGATCATGAGTGCGGTTATACACCAGATACAATGCATCGTCGCGTGTGAGCCAGTGCGTCATCGTCCGGTAGTTGCCCAGCTCCTGGCCATCGTCCATCGTCCACGGACGAGCCTCACCCATCGCCATCGGATCGTCACCAACCGCAACGTAGCCGCGCAGATTATGCCGCATCGTCAGATAGTACCTGCCCTGAAACTCCGCAAGCGATGGCTCGCACAGGCCGCAAGGCTCGTCAACGCTCACAGTGGCCCCCTGCTCAACAAAGCGGAAGTCCTCGCCATCATACTCACAACGAAGAATCGTGATGCCTGGATAGATGGGACTTTCAGATGTGCCGCGTACGCCAGTATCCGCCGGAATGTATATAGTGCCATCATCAGCTTCCACCCACTGCGAAATGCCGACGATGCTCACATGCTCATTATCCGCCAGACACGCGGGCTTGGCCACGCGTTTCCACGGCTTGAAGTCGCCCAGCTCGCGATCCCAGACCGCCATCACGGTGTCTCGCACATACGTGCCGCGCACGTGCTGGCGATTCTTCTGCATGATGTCCCTGTCGCCATCGCGAGTGACATACGTCCCGCCGAGCGCAAGTATGCTATCGGTTGCCCGGTGATAATACGGTCCGCAGTCCACATCCACGTATTCAAGGTGCTCATCGGCCGTGAGGGCATCGGCAACGCCCGCGTGTTGACAAGCCTCGCCATCATCCGCAATGCGGCGAACGGCCGGGTCGTCAGCCACGGTGCTGCCGATAAGAGTCTGACTCAGATAAGGCGGCGTCCACCTGGCGGCCAGGTCGCTCGTCCGCATCCAGAACCACGATCCAATATCGCACCCGGTAATATTCTGAGTGCACAGCACCACCTCCGGGCCGCCGCCTTTTCCCCATCCGGGTGCAACGGCCAGAGACGCGCCAAACCATGCACGATTCGCACGGCGGCCGGGGGAAATAACTTCATTGGTAATCGACTGTATAACACTCACAACAATGCTCCTGTAGCTGGAAATCGGAAACGGGCAATCGGTCAGTAACTTTCAGGCATCTGCCTGAAACTGCATACTTCGCGACAATAGCCCCGACGCACATCAAACACAATCAGTTCTTCAGGTATTTGAGGATGAAAGCGAGACGATTCGGCAGATCGTAGCGTTTGCTTCAAATATGCGTTGTCCATCAGCAAAATGGATTTCGTTCAGGCGAAACAATGGCATGCAATACATGGTACTGGGCGACCTGGACGAGATTACAGACCAAACGCACGGGACCCACATTGCGGATTTGGCACAACCGCACGCCAAAGCCCCCCCCCCTTGTCAAACACATCCGCCTTCTCGGCAAACCGAAATAACAACATCACGCACATACACATTTAGAGTGCACCTATTCGGGGATAAACATATAATGCGATCGATGAATCCAATGGCAACAGCAAGCATAACTGACGCAAGGGAGCAAATAGCTGAATGAGCAAGCCGCCTGATCCAGTCTTGTTGTATCACATCACACATGTGGATAACCTCGAACGAATTGTCCAAGCTGGCGGCTTGTGGTCGGATGCACAAATGCGGCAGCAGCAGGCAACACATAAGGTTATTGGATATGATCATATCAAGGAACGTCGACTGGGACTTCCCGTCAGCTGTCATGCTGGAACAATGGTTGGTGAGTATGTTCCATTCTATCTGTGCCCCCGTTCACCGATGTTGTTTGCAATCCACAATCCCAGAGCAGAATTTGCATATAGGGGTGGCCAGAAGCCGATTGTTCATTTGGTTGCCAAGATAGCCGACGTCATTAACTGGGCGACACAACATAAGGTCCCCTGGGCATTCAGCACATGCAATGCAAGATGTGAAGTGGCAGATTTCTATAACCACGTGGTAGATCTGAACAGAATCAACTGGGATGCCGTGAAGGCACGGGATTGGAGGTTCTGCCGGCAAGAGAAACAGGCGGAGTTTCTGGTCCATCAGAGGTTTCCGCTTGCATTATTACACGGTGCAGCCACAATGAATGACGATACAAAAGAGCAGGTTGAGCAGATTTTCTCCCGGCTGGATTGCCCACCAACAGTCAAGGTGAAGCGAAAATGGTACTATTGAGTGCATGCGGCAAAGGACATGAAGCATGATTGAATTGATTCAAGGCAACATACTCGACTCTGACGCGCAAGCCATCGTCAATACGGTGAATTGTGTTGGTGTGATGGGGCGAGGTATCGCTCTGCAATTCAAGAGGGCTTTTCCTGCTAATTTCAAGGCCTACAAGTCAGTCTGTGACCACAACGAATTGCAGCCGGGTAGCATGTTCGTTTTTGACAATGCCACACTAGATGGCAGGCAACGTTATCTCATCAATTTCCCGACCAAGCGGCACTGGAAGGGCAAGAGCAAGATTGAAGATATCGAGTCAGGATTGACTGCCCTCGTAGCAGAGGTAAAAGAGCGAGGCATCAAAACGATTGCCATTCCCCCACTGGGCTGTGGCCTCGGTGGATTGGATTGGCCCATAATTCGGGAGATGATCACCGAAGCGTTTGATCACGTTCCCAATGTGAGTGTCTATCTATATGAACCCATGGGAGCACCTGTTGCTGCAGAAATGACCAACCGCACCAAACGTCCGACAATGACACTTGGACGTGCAGCATTGCTTGGTCTGATGCAACGCTACCTGTCCGGATTGATGGATGTCGTTGTCAGCTTACTGGAGATACATAAGCTTATGTATTTCCTGCAGGAAGCAGGGGAACCCCTTAGACTAAAATACACGAAGGGCCGCTATGGCCCGTATGCGAGCAATCTTGGCAATGTCTTGAGCCACATCGAAGGGCATTTCGTAACTGGCTACGGAGATGGTGGGGATGATCCAACCAAGATAATTGAACCCAACCCAGATGCAACTGCCGAAGCCGCAAAGTTCATTCAGAGGCATTCCGAAACACAGTCACACTTTGATCGCATCTCTGATCTTATTGATGGATTTGAGACCCCCTACGGCATGGAAGTGTTGTCAACAGTCCATTGGGTGAATGCTCACGAAGATGCGAATTCGTTTGAAGACGCGGTTTCGGCTGTCCATAGCTGGAATAAACGCAAACGAGACATCAGCGAAAAGCACATCCGGATTGCGTGGGACACGTTGAACAAGCACGGATGGCTAAAGAAGACGGATTGAGGCGAATCTTGCCTTCCAATTGATGCCTACAAGGGGAGATACGCATTTCAAGCTGCAATCCGTTGCCAGCAGTCTGCCCTGACCCAACAGGAACTTCATCCCACAACCATTCTAGTCCCCAGCCATTCCGCCGTGATTACGTTAATCATGCCCATGCTTTGACTTGACCGGGGGCCGCCCGCGAAATACCATGGCGGGACTATGAGAATTTTGTCTGGAATACAACCGTCGGGACGGCTGCACATTGGTAACTACTTCGGTGCAATCCGTCAGTTCATCTCGCTCCAAGAGCAAGGCCACCAGTGTTTCTACTTCATCGCCAACTATCACGCGATGACCAGCACCACCGACAAAGCCTTTCTCAAAGACATAACGCTCCATGTAGCAATGGCTTACGCTGCTCTCGGGGTCGATCCCGAACGCAGCGTGTTCTTTGCCCAGTCTGACGTTCCCCAGGTTACAGAGCTCTGCTGGATGCTCAACTGCCAGTGCCCCGTCAGCCTCATGGAGAAGGCAACCACCTATAAGGACAAGGTCGCCAATGGCATCTCCGCCAATATGGGCCTGTTCGACTACCCCGTCCTGCAGGCGGCAGATATCGTCATCTACGATTCCGAGCTCGTGCCCATCGGGCAGGACCAGAAGCAGCATATCGAGATGACCCGCGACCTGGCCGGCAAGTTCAACCGAATGTACGATGCCGAAGTGCTCGTGCTGCCCGAGCCCTTCATTGTCGAAGAAGTCGCCATCGTGCCCGGCATTGACGGGCGGAAGATGTCCAAGAGCTACGATAACACGATTGAGCTGTTCGCCACGCCCAAGCAGACCAAAAAAGCGTGCGGCCGCATAGTCACCGACTCCACCGGCCTGGAAGACCCCAAGGACCCCACCACCTGCAACGTGTTCGCCCTGCTAAAGCTGTTCGTCTCGCCCGAAGAGGCCGAAGAGATCGCAGGCAAGTATCGCGCGGGTGGCTACGGATACGGGCACGCCAAGGGACGGCTTACCGAACTCATAAACGAGCGATTCGCCGAGGCCAGAGAAAAGTACACCGAGCTTGAAAAGCGCCCTGATGATGTGCGTGACATGCTGCGCGAAGGTGGCAGGAAGGCCCGCGAGGTGGCCGAGGCCACAATGCAGCGAGTACGCGAGGCCTGCGGAATTCTGACTACATACTGATTGCCCCTATTGCACCAATGATGTGAATCGTGCATCCACCTGGCAAGTTTGTTGGGATGACAGACAAGGATATCGGCTGAAGATTACCATGAACCAGTGCGCTGCAATCTTGAGAGACACGTGCCAAGCATCACAGCCTAACTGCCGGAATGCGGGACGTCTGATTGGCAATTGTCGTTTGCCGTTCGGGCCGAAGGTCCGGTGGGTGATTAGCCGGGTGGTAAGCCGCGATGCATATCGCGGCGCAGCCCCCGGATCATGGCCCCAATATCACCCCGCCCCGAAGGGGTGGGAGGAGCTGTCTGGCTGCGAATCAACCGAAATCTCAGGTCGCCGTACTTCCAAGCATCCAAAAGACGAAAGACGCCTCTTGCCACCCCTTCGGGGTTCTGATGTTTTCTGGCCTGTTCCGGGGGTTTCCTCAAAAAACTTCGGTCACCCCCGGCTAACCACCTATCGGACCTTCGGCCCGAACAACCAAAGCAAAGCAGGCGAATTGAATTGTGATAGGACTTCCGAGAATATTTTAGACTCGCCCTTAGAAGAATGGTGAACGATGGCCGACTATAGAGTTAATCTGGATATCTACAACGGTCCGCTGGACCTGCTGCTCTACCTCATCCGCAGGGACGAGGTGGACATTCACAACATCCCCATCGCCGCCATCACCAAACAGTATGTCCAGTATGTTGACATGATGCAGGAGTTCGATCCGAACCTTGCCGGTGATTTCCTGCTGATGGCGGCCACGCTTATTGAAATCAAGACCCGCATGCTACTGCCCGCGCCCGAAGCGTTGGAAGGCGATGAAGCGTCGGCAGTCGGCGATCCGCGTGCTGACCTCATCCGCCAACTGCTTGAATACAAAGCATTCAAGGATGCCGCGTCCGAGATGTACGACCTCGCCGACGAGCAGTCGCACCGCTTCCCCCGCAGACCTGTCAAGTTCAAAAAGGAAACTTCCAACGAGTTGGACATGGAAGATGTGCAGGTATGGGACCTCTTCGACGCGTTCAGCAAAGTGATGGAGGCCATCGGCACTCGGCCCGCGCATCACGAAGTGATCTACGACGATACGCCGCTGGAACTGCACATGGTAGACCTGCTGGACCGCATAACGCGTGAAGGGTCCATGTCCTTCGAGCGGATATTTGAGGGCCGCACCCTGCGCACGGAAATAGTCGGCCTGTTCCTGGCTGTTTTGGAACTCGTCCGCCAGAAGAAGCTTTTCGCCGCACAGGGCGAAGATTTCCAGGAAATCACCGTAGAACTCAACCCCAACCCGCCTTCCCAGCAAGAGCTTGACGAGCAGGACGCCCGCCACGATGAAGCCGCTGAGAACGAACGCCGCAGCGAGACCGATGGCGATGGTGTCCCGGATACAGACGAAGTCGCCGCCATTTCGCAGGCCGAAATCGATGCCGATCTGGGCGACAAGATCGAAGATGACGACGCCGAAGATGATGACTCGGATGACGACGATGATGAGCTGGACGATGATGACGACTGCGATGACGAAGATGACGAAGATGACGAAGATGACGAACAATAACACTTACACGGAAACTGCCAAATGACACCAGAACAGAAGCTCACCGAACTTGGAATCACCCTTCCCGACGTCGCCGCACCCGTGGGCGCCTATGTTCCCGCCGTGCGGGCAGGGAACCTCGTCATAACATCAGGGCAGTTGCCCACCGTCGGTGGCAAGCTTATCTCAGCCGGCAAGTGCGGGCAGGAAGTCTCCGTCGAAGATGCCCAGGCAGCCGGTGTGCAGGCCGTGAAGAACGCCTTGGCTGCGATTCGCGCACAGGTCGGGTCGCTCAATGCGGTCAAGCAGGTGGTACGCCTCAACGTGTTCGTCAACTCGGCCGCCGGTTTCACCGATCAGTCCAAAGTCGCCAACGGTCCCAGCGAACTGCTGGCTGACATATTTGGCGACGCCGGCAAACACACCCGATGCGCCGTGGGAATCGCAGAGCTACCCATGAACGCCTCGGTAGAAGTCGATATGACAGTCCTCGTCGATTGAGCGGCAATGCGCATGCTCTGACGCGACCGTTTTCAACAGGTCAGCGATTCAGCGATACGAACGTCCCAATCGACGTGAAATGTTCACTTTCCCTTGGGCGTTGCGGCTTCTTTGGCAGGTTCTGCGGAAGTCCGTTCAGACGGTGTTTCCGACGCGTTCTTCACCGATCCGCCCACCAATTTGCCCGAAATTGCACTAGATTTCGCAGTTTTGCCAACCAACCCACCAACTCCGTTCCCCTCACCAATGCCCAGAACATGCGGCTTCGTGCGGATATCCGGCTTGGTGCCGGCCGGCCTGCCGCGCGACGCATCCGCAGCCGCCGGTATCGTGAACTTCACCCTGCGAGCCCTGCCCCGGCGATCCACGAACACGCTCAATTCAGGAAAATACTCCACATGCACCTTGCGCCATTTGTCGGCTGTGATCCGCATCCGCCTGAGCACTCGCTCCTGATTCGGCAACCTTCGCCATCCTCCGCCCGCACGCTCGAAGTACCACAATTCCACCCGCCACACGATCTTCCCCTTCGACGCGTAAAACTCACGCGTGCGAAGCAGCTCCACCAACATCGTCGCACGCCGGCCATGCCCGCGAACATACAGCACACGCCGGACCTCCATGAAGTCCTTCATGTCACGCACTATCCCCAGCAACTCGTGCATATCCACGCTCGTGAACTTCTCGCCAGCCGCATCCTCACACGGAAGGCCAAGCTGCTTGCGACGCATCTCCGCCAGCCGCAACAGCCGCGCATCGGCAAACTCCAGATCAATCCCCTCAATCACCCTGCCGCCCGGCAACGTCACCACAATATCGTAGCTAGCATCGCCCGGCATTTTCCGGAAGGCGAAGTGGCCGGTTTTGACGTTGAAAACCGCCGGCCGATATTCCTTGCCACCCGCCCGCGACACCGCCCGCAACTTCACGGCATCCAGCACACCTCCACCAGCCGCAGCCCGCAGGTCCTTCAGCACACCAGTGATATTCCCCATGACGGGCGGTTTCACCACAGGCGCATCAGGCTTGAGTTTGATAGAGAGTTTACCGGCAGACTTGCCAGCAGATTTCGCTGCGTTTGCAGCATCAGATGCCGCAAACGCGGCAGACATGCCAAACGCAAACGAACACGCCATCATCACAAATATCTGGCATAACCGGTTCATATCGTATCCCTGCCTATCGAATTCTTGAAACCCGCGGCCGCGTGGCGAATGTTCATGCAATAATAGGGACCGTAGCAAAATGGGGACTGTCCCATGTTGGGGCAGCGTAAGCTGTCCCGATGAACATCGGGATCCCGATTTTGCGGTAATGCGCCATTACGCAAAAGCAGGGACAGGCACGTGCGCTACGCTTCTTGAGCCAGTCCCTGGTTTTGCTTCGAATTCTCGAAACCCGCGGCCGCGAAAGATTACTCATACGCTCTGCCGCTTTTGGCGGCTTTGCAGTTGCACTTTGCCGACGCCATCAGCCTGTTACCCGTATCGGTCGGATACTTGCCCGTTACGCATCCCAGGCACAGCGATTCCTGATCCATCGATAAACACGGGCCGACATCCGGCACGGGCAAATACTTCAGCGAATCCACCTGCAGCTCAGCCGCCATCTTCGCCAGCGTCTCATCCGTCAACGTACCATTATACGCGTCATCAGTAAACGCCGGCGCAAACAGCTCGCCCAGCGTCGACATGTCTATCCCGTAGAAGCACGGTGCCACTATCGGCGGGCAAGCCACACGCACGTGCACTTCCTTGGCCTTGCCGCGACGGCGTATCTGGTCGGCCAGTATCCGCAGCGTGGTCGAACGTACGATAGAGTCTTCGATCAGAAATACCTTCTTGCCTTCCAGCACCGACGGCAGCGGCGTGTACTTGCTCTTGACACTTGCGCCTCGCATGGCGTCCGGCTGGATGAACGTTCGCCCCACGTAGCGATTCCGCATCAGACCTTCCACGCACGGTATCCGCTTGCAATACGCGAACGCGTCAGCCGCCGCTTTTGCGGTATCAGGAACTGGCACCACTATACTATTTCCGTCGATCTCCTGATCTTCCATCTCCGCCAGCTTCTCGCCGCTCTTGAACCTGCCCAGGTACACGCCGGCGTTGTCGATACTGCTGGCAACATTCGAAAAATACACCCACTCGAAGAAACAGTGTGCGTGCTTCCGCTTGGCCGCGTATCGCTCAATTCGCATCTTCCCGTCTTCGATAATAATCATCTCGCCGGGATTCAGGCGGTGGATCTCGTCGATGCCGATATTGCTCAGTGCAACCGATTCGCTGGCCGCCGCGAACAGGTTGCCCTTCACCCCCCAGCTCATCGGCCGAAGCCCAAGGGGGTCGCGAGAGACGAACATCCGGCCCATGGCGTCGAGGAAGGCGATATTGTACGCACCGTCGAAATTCTCGCACATGGTGGTCATCAGTTGCCTGAGGTCCACCGGATTGTCACCGCGCAAGCCGTAGGCCAGCGAGTGCATAAGCATCTCGGTATCGGTATCCAGCGTGAAGTAATAGTGCTCGCGGGCGAGCAGCCGATCTCGTAATTCCGTATAGTTGGCGAGGTTGCCATTAAATGCGAAGCTGAACCACTTCCACAGCCGCCCATGATGCCGCTCGAACGGCTGGGCATAGCGGGCGTCATCCTTACCGCACGTGGCGTAGCGTGTGTGGCCGATGGCCGCGCTGCCGGCGTATTCCTTGATGATAGACTCGTGCTTGGCCGGGTGGCTCATGCGGAAGACTTCGGAAACCGAGCCGACGTCCTTAAACGTGTCCAGAATCTGCGAGCGCGCAGTGCTGTACGTGCTCATGCCAGCCGCAAGTTGCCCCCTGTTCTGCAGGTCCAGCAGCATCCCGGGCAGCAGTCCGACCACATCCACATCGCGATCGAGTGAGCATGAGGGGCCAGTGCTTGCATCGTTTTCGTTGAGCCAATAAAGGGCCGCAACGCCGCACTCATGATAAAGATCTTCGCTCATTACGTCTCATTCCGCATAATTTGAATGATTCCGGGCTTCTGCATGGGGGCGGGGCAGATTCCGGCTGCTAAACAGTAAACAAGTCGAATTAAGTAAATAGAATAACACGCGACCCCGAAAAACTCAATGAACGGTCGACTTTCCCACGATCAATTGGAATTTGCACGGTTATCCCCAGAATCAAGCTCAGGGGTCGCGTGCCCTGCGTAGCTCAAAGAGCGAAGCAGGGCCTTTTCCAAGAAACTCAACAGAAGCTCGATTTTGGGCCAATAATGCCGGATTTAGAGGAAACTGCGGCCGTTCCGGGTGGCATGGCGACACACAGTCGTATCGTGGGTCGCCATGGTGTCAGTTGCGCCCCATAATCATGGCGACCCCTACGGTGTCGCCATGCCACCCGCCGTACCCAAGCATTTGGGGCCCGTTCGGCAGTGTCCAGAAAATCTCGCATCCGCGTTAACTTGCCATGAGATAATATTGCCGACCAAGCGATTGTTCAAGTTCTTTCGGGAATCTTTCGGGAATAGTGATGTTCAGTGGCGCATGCCGCCCGGCAGGCAACATGGCGACACAAACTCAATCCAAGCTCGATTTCGGCCCAATAATGCCGGATTTGGGGGAAAGCTGCGGAGTTGACACGCCACCCGCAACCAGCCGTAATCACCTTCGCTTCCTCGCTGCTTTGCGTCTCTTACGTTGGTCCTTCCGTTTCTGGCGTATCTCGCGTTGATTCTTCTTTGGTTTGACCTTGCTTGGAACCGGGATCGCCCCGTCGCTCTTCTCCGGAAGGCTCGGGTACTCATCCACATGGCAGTGGCTCTCACTCATGTTCAATTCCTGCTGGAATCCCCAGAAATCCAAGGCTTTCTGGACATACTCTTCATCTTTATGAGTCCATTCATTGTGCTGCATGAAAACAAGATCGTGAGATCCTGAAACGACGGGGTGACCTGACTCGGTGGCGATACCAATAATCCGTTCGATAGTCTTATGTCTCCATGCAAACACAAAGCAGTAGGCTTGGAGGTATGCGCGTCTGAATCCACGGTAGTAATCATAGCACTCGTCTTTGAGTGAGCCGTAATCCCTAGGAATCAGAGTGTATATATATGTCGTACGAGTGCAGTCTGGTGCAACCATCGATCTTGTGCCAATTTCCTGGATTGACATCGACCTCATCATGTGTTCCCGCATTCCTTCGGAAAGACCTCGACGTGATGTCCTATCCTCTCTAGCCATGTGCCGAAGGGCACGTTCTGCGTCCTGCAATGTACCGTCTGCATCCACGAGCGTCCCATTCAGAGCGTGATTGCCGAATTGGTCGATTATGCTGTCCCATAGATAGCTGACACGGTTCGCCTCCTTCTTTCTGGTGTACTCCGGCAGCGCTTTGTACTGGGAATACATGCCCTGAGCCACGCTGAATCGGTCTCCGCCATCAGGAACAGGGAATGCGTGTTCTCCTGCGGATGCATAGGCGAGATAACATGCGAGAAGGTCCTCCTCCCCCACAGCTTCGCAGAGTTGATCGGCCTCTAGCAACTGTTCCTTCTTGGTGAGATAGGCCACAAAATCGGAGATGGTGTCAAGCTCTTCAAGGATAATATCGAGTGTAGTATCGTCAAGAACATGCACAATTCCCTTGTCTGCATTGATCTTGCCGACAGCGAAGGGAGTATACTCCTCGTTGAGCACGTCAATCCCAGGGATAAGAGACAAGCTGCCACTTCCACCCAAGTGCTCCTTGCTTCGATCTTGTGCACCCAGCGCGACGGCAACACGGTGGAATCGGCAGTTCTCCACATCGTCTATGGGAAAGGGAAACGGTTCTGAACACTCTGCATTCAGAAAGATGCGTTCCGGAAACTCTTTCAGCCATCGTTCTGCTCCGAACAGCTGTCTGGCAGATTTGTGAATGGCTTTCTTGTACCAACGGCACCAGTCGTTATCGACGTCTCCAGTGTTGGGAAACTCACATGACTTGTCTGAGAAAATTATGATGTCCTTGCCACAAACAACCAAGAGATCGCACAACTCCTTTCCCGTCTGCGTTCCTCCCTTCGTCCCTTGATCCCTGTAGACATTGGGATAGCTCCAAAGAGACAAGAACGTATGATCACACAAACGAGCCAAGTACTTCTCTGAAGGCGTCGTGCCACTGGATTTCTTAACAGGCATGTTCGTGGAACCTTTCCACCCCATTCACGACCAACATCGATATGGAACGCACTGTTGGCGGCGACGATGATTGAGAGCACGATGCCACAGTCAAGCATCCTTCTCTTTTGCTGCTTTCTCCTGCTTTCGTTTTTCAAGTGATTTCGGTTCGGCGTCAAGCGTGGATTCGGGGCCGTTCCATTTGAACACCTTGTCGTCGAGTGAGTTGTCCAGAATGGCTTCTGCAACCTTCTCTGGCGTCTTCTCATTAGTGAAAATGCGTGCCAATCGCTCGCGTTCTCGTTTCATGCAGCCGGTGAGATATCGCATGCTCGGACCTGCAAACGCTACGGAGCCACCATTCAGCCCAAGCTCATTCATCTTGGCCTTATCGAGCACCAAGGGCTGTTTTCGCATGTTGTCTATTCCGCCATACATCTCGGCGACATCCTCTTTGACTTGCTTTATCTCCGCCAACACAAGCCGCAGATTCCTTAAATCCAGTTCTCGTAGACGAGGAAGCACAAGCAGGACAATGCATATGAGAGCAAGGGTGGATAAGAGGAAGCCGTATGTTGCTCCAGAAATGCACTCCATGACAAGCAGAACCGTGAATAGTGACGAATACCCGATCCCCAGTACTATCACAGAAACAACGGCCAGCTTCTTCATGCCAGTTCCTTTCAACATCACTTCCGCCCACAATTGACAGGAGTCATAATTTAATGTGTTGCCCCTCTGATCATGCCATCAATCCTACAGCGAACAACGACACAGAACAAGCGGCAAAGAGCGAGATGCGGACATACGCGGCGATTGTGCTCAGAGACTTCCGCAGATTCTTGCCACCCCTTCGGGGTTCTGATTATGGGGGTCTAATCCGGTTACATAGGTAACACATCAGTCCTGGCACATGGGTAACAC
>CBDUQP010000048.1:0-21588 GCA_965369385.1 uncultured Phycisphaerales bacterium | reverse complement strand
TAGATTGAGGGTAACTAAGACCTCAACTGAAAGGATCGCCTGCAATGTCCTACACGCATCTTAGCAGGGATGAACGAAATGTCATCTACCGAATGAAATTCCTCGGGCACAATGATGCCGAAATCGCACGCTGTCTCGGCCGCCATCGCTCAACAATCTGTCGAGAGCTGACGCCAGACTCAGCCTCCCGGCTTGAGAACATGGCAAATGGTGATGTGCATCCTCTGACGAATCCTGATCAGATAATGATCGTGCTGTGCAATCTGAGTGTTCGGCGGGATATAGAACCGGACTCTCACCGACCGATTTCCGCCAGAAGTTCGCAGCACCAACCAAAAAATCACAAAGACTGTGAAATGCGGCTGGGGGAAGTTATCATTTCGGGGCCATCGTTATGTTTGGCGTGTATACGTACTATATAAGGATGGCGAACGCGGCCGGCGCTTTTGCGGATTCCTGCTGGCGAACGCGGCCGGGGCGGCTGGGCGGCGGTAGCGAAAATTGGGACTGTCCCGGCGTTGGGGACTGTCCCGCTTTTTCGCGGGTATGGCGGCACAGGCAAAGTGAACAGAGATCTGGGTTGCAGATACATAGAGAGAATCAAGAACGATTCGAAGGAGCGATGATGAGTCTTCTAGTTACAGGCAGCATTGGAATTGATACCGTAGAAACGCCCACCGGCAAAGCCGTCGACGCGCTCGGCGGGTCGAGCGTTTATTTCTCGTACGCAGCCAGCTTCTTTTCGCCGGTGAGGTTCGTGGGCGTAGTGGGCGAGGATTGCCCCACAGACTTCCTCAAGCCCCTGCAGGATCACCCGGATATCGACATGGCCGGCCTGGAAACTCGCGCCGGCAGCAAGACCTTCCGCTGGCACGGGCGATATCACGATGATGTAAACGAACGCGATACCGTAGACGTGCAACTGAACGTGCTCGGCGAGGCCGGGCCCACGATTCCCCAGCAGTTCCGCGACGTGGATTATGTGTTCCTGGCCAATACGCATCCCGGTCTGCAGGCGGAGTTGCTCGGACAGTTGAACTCGCCCAAGCTCGTGGTGGCAGACACCATGGACCTGTGGATCGAACACGAGCGGGATGCACTGGTGGGCCTGCTTGGGCAGATCGACGGGCTGGTGCTGAATGATTCGGAAGCCAAGCAACTGACGGGTGCCAACAACATCGTGGCGGCCGGCAAGAAATGCCTCGATATGGTTCGCAAGTTTGTGGTGGTGAAGAAGGGCGAACACGGCAGCCTGCTGTTTGTTGATGATATGGTCTGCCCGATTCCCGGTTACCCGACGTCTGCGGTCGTAGACCCCACCGGAGCCGGCGACAGCTTTGCCGGTGCGATGATGGGTTATGTGGCGGCCGCCGACAGCATCGATGCCGCCACGCTTCGCAAGGCAATCGCCTACGGAACGGTGACGGCCAGCATAGAGCTGGAAGACTTCTCGCTGAACAAGTTCTACAGCACTACGCGTGAGGATATCGACGCGAGGCTGGCTGAGTTCGCAGCCATGACGAAGTTCTAGGCGCTGGCAGACTGAGGCCGCGAGCCCAGCGCCGAGAGTGTCGCCGGGTAATAAGTCTCGCCGGGGAATAACACCATGGCCGCGAGAACATTTCTGGCGTTGGATGTTGACGATGCGACTGTGGATGCGATAACGGCTGCGTCGCGGAAGCTGTGCGGGTTGCCAGGCAAGGTGGCGTGGACGCGGCCGCGTAATATACATGTCACGATGAATTTTCTGGGCGATGTGCCTGAAGACAGGTTAGCTGATGTGTGTGAGCTGGCGGGCCGCTGCGCTGCGGAAGTTGCCCCGTTTGATATTGACGCCAGGGGGCTGGTCTGCGTGCCATCTGGCGGCCACGATATACGCATGATATGGGCAAACGCCAGCGACCCCAGCGGGAGAATGCAGCGGCTGTACGATTTGCTGAATCGTGAGCTGGCGGTGGCGAGATTTCGAACGGAGGCCCGCACGTTCAAAGGACACATGACCGTGGCGAGAGTGAAACATGTGCCCGATGCTGGCGATTTCAGGCGGCAGGTTAGCGATTTTATGGATAGTACTTTCGGGATAACGGCGACCGATAGGCTGACGGTTTACACGAGCGACCTTACGCCACAAGGTCCAGTCTATACAGTAGTTGCATCGCTGCCCATTGGCGAGTAAGCCGATGAAACAGAGGGTGCGGGGGCCTTGGGCGAAACGGGCGGAAAATATAGATGCAAGTTTTTGTTTGCATAACCCGAACAAAGTCCATACAGTATTTTCCATGTCGCAGATCCTAAATGCCGGCGGGTAACGTTCTGCCGGACCTTGCGACGGCACGGAAGCTACACTACAGGGCAAATCCAGGAGTTCCATTATGGCAAAGACTGCAAAGACGCCGAAGACATCACCGAAGACAGCAAGTATAACGTCGGCCGGCAAGCAAGCCGCCAAGGTATCCGGTAGCTCGCAGGAAAAGAAACGCGAACAGGCTCTCGATTCCGCACTGAAGCAGATCGAGAAGAACTATGGTACCGGAAGCATAATGAGGCTGGCCGGTGACCATCTCAAACCTATCGCAGGCATATCGACCGGAGTGTTGAGCCTGGACCTGGCGCTGGGCGGGCAGGGCATGCCAGTGGGGCGAATTTGCGAGCTGTACGGGCCGGAAGGCAGCGGTAAGACTACCGTTTCGCTCCATATCATAGGCGAATCGCAGAAGACCGGCGGCGTGGCCGCCTTTATTGATGCCGAGCACGCACTGGACCCCACGTGGGCTCGCAAGTTGGGCGTGAACCTCGACGAACTCCTCGTATCTCAGCCGGATACTGGCGAGCAGGCGTTGGAAATCTGCGAGATGCTGGTTAGGTCCAATGCAGTTGACGTGATCGTGATCGACTCCGTAGCGGCCCTCATTCCGAAGGCCGAAATCGAGGGCGAAATGGGTGCCACTCACGTGGGCTTGCAGGCAAGGCTGATGAGCCAGGCAATGCGCAAGCTGACCGGCGCGATTGCGAAGTCGAAAACGTGCGTCATCTTCATCAACCAGATTCGTATGAAGATAGGCGTGATGTTCGGCAACCCGGAGACCACGCCGGGCGGCAGGGCGCTGAAGTTCTACAGTTCGGTTCGTTTGGATGTGCGACGTATCTCGACGATCAAAGAAGGCGAGACGGCCGTTGGCAACCGCGTTCGCGCTCGTGTGGTTAAGAACAAGGTAGCGCCACCGTTCAGAACCGCCGAGTTTGACATTATGTTTGATAGTGGCATGAGTGCGATTGGGGATTTGATTGATTTGGCTGTGGAGAACGATATTGTTCTCAAGCAGGGCGCTTGGTTTAGTTATGGTGATATCCGCCTCGGCCAGGGACGCGAGAAGGCCAAGACGTTCGTCGGCGAAAATCCGGATCTGGTATCGGAACTTCGCGATGCACTTTTGGGGAAGCTAGCACCGCACATGCTGGATGATGCCGCGCAAGCAGCACTCCAGGCAGAAGCACCCCAGGCAGAAGCCTGATAGCCTCGGCCGCGCACCATTTGTGGGGGTGGGGATGATGAGTGGTGGAGCGGAAAAAGGATACAGGCGACGCACAGGACGCAGGCGATGGGGTCGCAGGTTTCCCGTGAGGGGACGAGCGTGACGGGCGATACCGTTCCTTGGGCGGGACGCGAGATGGTTCTGCGAGACCAGCCATAGCAGTCCGTTGAAAAATGGTTCTTCCGCAGAATCTGTGGGCACAGTTTCGGGTTCAATCAGGCTCTGGGCTTCCAGGGCTCGCCCCTTCCGCCCTGTCACCTTAACGCCGCCCCTGTTTTGTGAGGGCGACGTCAAGGCGACGGGACTCCAGGGCTGAATCCAGTAGTTCTTGCGGAGTTTCGGTCTTGTTCATAATACAGACCCCGAAATACCACGGGAATACCTGTCGTATAACACACTATAAACACGGCGATTAGAGAAACACTCGCGACAAGAGCACCCACAGACTCTGCTGAGGAGGCTGAAACATAGAGTCTGTAGCGAGTGCGCGGGCGGTGTTTGCCGAGCACCAAGGAAAAGAAACGAAGGCAATTCCGGTGAATTGTCGAGTTCTTTCGGCGCAAGTGACGCAGACGCGCAGGTGAAATTCTACGCACTCGTAACGGAACCCATTTTTCAACGGACTGCTATACCGGCGGCGTGAATGTGTACTTGTCCACGCCTGCTTCCCAGAAGTGCTCTTCGGATCGGCCGATTCTGGTGATTCCTATTTCGATGTCGAGCGTCTCGCGATTCTCCAGTACGCTGAAGTTCGAAAGTTGCAGCCGCTCGCTTTCGGCATCTGTCTTATCGTCAACCACAACTTCACTGTCCTTGCGAACAGTCATGTTCTCTTCGTCGATTTCGAAAACCTGAAGCGGATATCTCGGGCCGTTGTTGACCGGCGGGGCGGTCAGCACATTCGCTATCCAGTACAGCTTGCCATTCTTCGACGAGCGTAGCAGGCGGTGAATGCTCGAAGGCGAGTAGAATCCGGAACCGTCGTCATAGCGCAGCTCTTCGATAGGCGAAATCGTCTTGCCGCCATCGGTGGACACGCTCAGCCACTTCCTGCCCGGGGTAGTGTCGGTCTCGCTGCCGCGACAGATCATCATTATGTTCCCGTTGCGGCAGATGGCAGCGTCCGGTTCCATCAAGCCCCTGCAGGATACATCGGCCGGGACGTCGCGATAGTTTGACGCAAGCCAGTCGCCAGTCGCGACATCGCGTCGCATGAGCACCACGCCGCTCAACTTCTTCGAACCATCGGGATTACGTTTCAGAGCCGACATCGGGAAGTAAGCACTACCGTTTTCGCCGGTGGCGACGGACTGTCCGAAGTAGGCGTTGTTGGTGACGGAGAATTCAGGATCGAAAGGGTTATCCGGGTCGTAGTCCGGGCCATCTTCGAACTTCATCAGCTTCGGCGGCCCGCCGTTTTCGGTGATCATTACATGATCGTTGAACGGCATATTGTTGATATCTTCCCAAGTATAGGTGTAGACCTTGTTGCCGGGCCAGTGGCGAGGCATCCACACTTCATAGAGCGTCTCAGTCGCCTTGTCATAGTTGAAGTATCCGGGATTTATCACGATTCCACCGTCATCGCGTTGCGTGATGAACTCGTCAAGCTCCTGAAGCTCGGACCAAGTCCTCCCGTTATCGGAGGAAATTCTCTTCTGCCAGTTAAGGTAGGCATCGCTCTCGCCGCTTACTCGCAGATACTCGGCAATCGTCAAGTCGTTATCGATATAGCCGCAACTCATCCAGCGGGCAGTGTCGGCCGCAGGTACAGGCAGATGTTCACTTCTGGGAAGCATTGCGAAGCCTTTCAAGTGTCATGTCGTACGCATTGTGCAAAATGGGCGTATTACGGAAATACACCATCAGATAAGCATACCCGCGACATCGTGATTCGCTATGCCGGCGGAGTGAATGTGTACTTGTCGACTCCTGCCTCCCAGAAACGAGGAGCGGCAAAGCGGCCGATGCGGGTGACGCATATCTCGATATCGAGCGTCTCGCGATTCTCCAGCAAATTGAAGTTCGAAAGGTGCAACAGTTCGGTGTCCTCATCCGTCTTGTCGTCGATCATCACTTCACTGCCCTTGCAGACAGCCATCTTGTCCTCATCGATCTCGAATATTTGGATCGGATATCGCGGGCTGTTGCCGTCGGGAATCGCCTCCGTGACATTCGCAACCCAGTACAGTTTGCCGTTCTTCGACGAGCGAATGAACTTGTGAATGCTGGAAGGTGAGTAGAACTGCGAGCCGTCGTCATAGCGGAACTCTTCGACGGGCGAAATCGTCTTTCCGCCGTCGGTAGATACAGTCAGCCACTTCCTGCCCGGCGTGGTATCGGAATTGCTGCCGCGGTTGACTATCATGATATTCCCGTTGCGGCAGATGGCTGCGTCTGCTTCCATGATACCGCGGCTGGAAATGTCCAGAGGCACACACTCGGAGTTTGAAGCAAGCCAGTCACCTGATTCCGGATCGCGTCGCATTAGCACCACGCCGCACAGCCTCGTACCATCAGGTCGGCGTATACCCACAGATATCGGGAAGTAGACACTGCCGCCTTCGCCGAGAGCGATCGACTGGCCGAAGTAAGTCCCATTCGTTCGGCAGAATTCCGGATCGAACGGGTTATCCAGGTCGTACTCGGGCCCGTCTTCGAATTTCATCAGTTTCGGCGGCCCGCCGTTTTCGGTGATCATGGTATGGTCATTGTAGGGCAGGTTGTTCTTGTCGAAGCCTTCGCCGTGGTAGGTGTAGATCTTGTTGCCGGGCCACTGTCGGTACAGCCATGTCTCATAGAGAGTGTCGCTCGTCTTGTCATATGTGAAGCCGCCGGGGGATCGCACGATTCCCCCGTCATCACCTTCCGTGATGAACTCAGTCATCGCCTTCAGCTCGGACCAGGTCTTGCCGTTGTCGGGCGAGATTCTCTTATTCCAATTGAGATAGGCATCACTCGCGCCGCTTGTTCGCTGGTATTCAGCGAGAGTGAGCTTGTCATCGGTGTAGTCGCAACTCATCCATTGTGCGGTCTCGGGTGCGGGGACGGGCAGGTACTCGGTCTTGGGAAGCATTGTTAAGCCTTTCGTGTTTATTTGTGATAACAGCGTTCTAACGCTTGCAGGGCGTGATGCTACCCTAACTTCTGCCCTTTGCAAGGCGCATAAGCGGGGGCGTGGCAGAAATTCTACGCCAAGGCGTAATCTTGCGGCCTGCCAACTCATTTTACACCAGAAGTCAGCAACAGACGGGCCATATCGACAAATGAAAGCCTCAGAAGAACCTGCGAGTGCCTTGCATAAAATCCGAGACCCCGATAACATTAAATCAAAGTCTGCAAAGGAATAGGACATGGACCTCCTCGTAAATAGATCGACAGCCCTCAGCGGCAGTGTGAAGATACCCCCAAACAAGAGTCATTCGTTTCGGGCACTCATCATGGCTGCTCTTGCCGAAGGCACCAGCCATATAATCTCTCCTGCGGTCAGCAACGACTGGATGCGCGGGATAGAAGCCCTGGAGATGTTTGGCGCCGAAATACACCCCAAAGCCGACAAGGTGTGGGAGATATCCGGAACCGGTGGAAAGCTGAAGATCCCCGAAGATGTTATCGATTGCGGTAACAGCGGGATTATCCTGCGATTTTTCATGGCTCTGGCCGCCTGCTGCGATGGGTATACGGTGCTCAGCGGTGACGATTCGATTCGCAATATCCGCCTGTGTCAGCCGCTTATCGATGCGCTCAACGGTTTGGGTGCATGGGCTGTCAGCACCAAGGGCGATGGCCACGCGCCGGTTGTTGTGAGAGGCACATTGCGGGGCGGATGCACCGAACTTGACGGACGTGACTCCCAGCCGGTATCGGCGCTGCTGATAGCCGCAGCCCTTGCCGGCGCGCCTAGCGAAATAGTGGTACACAACCCGGGCGAAAAGACGTGGGTAAACGTAACTCTCGATTGGCTCGACCGTTGCGGCGTGGAATACAGTAACGATAACTTCGAGCGATATCGCGTTCGAGGCAACAGTAAGTGGCAGGGATTTGATGCGACAATTCCACTGGACTGGTCGGCTGCCCTGTATCCGATAACGGCAGGTGTTCTGTGCCCCGACAGCGAGGTAACCATTCACGGCCTGGATCCCAATGACACACAGGGCGACAAGGAAGTTGTGAACGTTCTGAAATCGATGGGGGCCGACATTCAGACGTTGGATGATGGCACTGTCGTGTCTAAGACCAGCAAACTTGTTGGCAGGGAGATCGATTGTAATGATTTTATCGATCAGTTCATGCTGCTGGCGGTAGTAGGTGCGTGTGCCGAGGGCACCACAACGCTTACCAACGCCGAAATATGCAGACACAAGGAATGCGACCGGATTACCGAGATGCACAAAGCCCTGACTGCAATGGGCGCCAAAGTGGAAGAACGAGACGACGGACTCGTGATTTCGAAGTCCAAGCTCAGCGGTGCCCAGATTGACAGCCGCGCTGACCACAGAATGGTGATGACGATGACTGTCGCGGGTATGGTGGCAAGCGGGTGGACGTCGATATCGGACATGGAATGCGTCAAAAAGACATTCCCGGCGTTTGCGGACCAGATGCTTGTGCTGGGGGCTGACCTTCGCAAGCAGTAGGGCAAAAAGCTGGGAATTGTGCCAAAAAGCGGCGATATCGTGCGGTTAATGTGCGTTTTGTCTCGCCTGGGGGATTGCCAGTAATGCCAATATGCAGTAGAATGCTCGCCTATCTGATCAAGGACTGGCGGGATGTGCGGCGGTCTTCTGTTATTCACTGCGGACCGCCTGATTGTATGGAATGAATGATTTCAGGAACATGAACCAAGGAGCTTACGGTGCTAGGTAACACGTTTGGACGAGTTTTCCAGGTAACGACCTGTGGGGAATCATACGGTTGGCATGCAACTGCCGACGATTCGGGCTATGGCGGAGCACTGTTTTGCATCGTCAACGGCGTGCCTTCGGGTATCGAACTGGATGTCAAAATGATCCAGGACGAGCTCGATAAGCGTCGCCCCGGGCAGAGTCCCATTGATTCGCCACGACTTGAGACCGACCGCGTTGAGGTAGTCAGCGGTTTGTTTGAAGGCGTGACCACGGGTGCACCTGTCGGCCTGCTGATTCGCAATGTCGACACGCAGGATATTCATATTGACCAGTATCGCGAGGTGAAGGACGTTATTCGCCCAGCTCACGCCGAGAGTAACTTCTTTATGAAGTTTGGCGACAAGGGCGACTGGTGCGGCGCAGGACGTGCGAGCGGTCGTGAGACGGTCGGCCGCGTTGCCGGTGGTGCGGTTGCCAAGCAGATTCTCGCTCGCGAAGGTGTCGAAGTTCTTGGTCACGTGGTTGAATCGCATGGTATCAAGGGTCGCTGCGTGGCAGACGGTACGATGACCTTCGAAGAAGTCAAGGCCAACTACCGCACCAACGATCTGAACTGCTGCGATCAGGCAAAGATCGACGAGATGATGAAGGATCTCATGGAAGTTCGCGAAGCCGGCGACACCGCGGGCGGCGCAATGGAACTGGTAATGAGAGGTTTGCCGGCTGCACTCGGCGAGCCCGTGTTCGATAAGCTCAAAGCCACAATGGCTCACGGGCTGATGAGCATCGCTGCGGTCATGTCTCTGGAGTTTGGCGCGGGTGACAAAGCCGCCCAAATGCTGGGCAGCGAGTGGAACGATCAGCCTATCGTAGAAGACGGTAAGCTCCGTTGGGAAACCAATAACGCTGGCGGATTCCTCGGCGGCATGACTACTGGCGAAGACATCATCTGCCGCATGGCCGTCAAGGCGACCCCGACGATCTCCAAGGATCAGAAGACCGTCGATATGACGAAGATGAAGGAAGGTATCCTTTCGGCTATCACCAGACGCGACATTTCGCTGTTGCCTCGCATCTATCCGGTGGCCGAGAGCATGATGGCGATTGCTGCTGTTGATGCGTTGTTCATGGCCCGCTCATGGTATGGCGTCAGTAAGATGGATCCCAAGTGGGAAGCCATGACGACTCCCCGCAACAAGGGCGAATACACGAAGTAAACGCGATTCAGATGGATCGTGCAGGATGAATGAATACTGGCCGCGGCGGTGCGAAAGCCGTCGCGGCCGGGCTTTTAATAGTTGATCGCACAAACACAGTAACACAGACGAGGACAAAAATGCTCACAATCGCGATAGGTTCGGATCACGCAGGTTTTGAATACAAAGAACGTATTCGCGAGTTTCTCGCCGAAAAGGGCTACGAAGTCAAAGATTTCGGCACCTTCGACAATGGACGCTGCGACTATCCGGACTTCATCTTTCCCGTTGCCAAAGCCGTTGCCGCCGGCGAGTATGATCGCGGTATCGTGCTGGGCGGATCGGGCAATGGCGAAGCTATCGCCGCCAACCGCGTGAAGGGCGTGCGGTGCAGCCTGGCGTGGGATATTCGCTCGGCGAGACTCGGTAGAGAGCACAATAACGCCAATGTCCTCGCACTGGGGCAAAGAATGCTGGCGATCGAAGAAGCATTCGAGATAGTCGAACTGTGGTTAGCGACGGATTTCGAAGGCGGCAGACACGAAGGACGCCTGGCCAAATGCGATCAGGATATCTGATGGCTTGGTCCGTCCGGCGTGCTATTGCTGAATGAATACTTTCGCCGGGCGAAGTGTGCTGTCGTCGGTATGCCATTTTGCCAAACCCGCCAGATGCCCGTCCGCAGTCATCAACGCGATCTCGGTATCGTCATCCGCATCCAGGCCCGTCTCGAACAATCGCTTTCCCTGCACGATATCCGCCAGTTGGACATCGGTGCAGCAATAGCGGCCCATTTGCGGTATGGCGAGTTCCGGCGTCAGCATGTCCGCTTCGATATCCAAATCGGCCGGGCTTACCCCCGAGTCAACATTCAACTCGCCAATTGCAGTTCTCACCAACGTCTGGCAGTATCCACCCGTGTGCAGCTCGCGGCCGATATCCCTCGCGAGCGATCTGATGTAGGTCCCGCTGCCGCAGTGTACGTCGATGGTCAACATGGGATAGGTGTAATCGGCAATTTGGATATCGTAGATATGCACCTGCCGGGCTGGTATCTGCACATCCTTGCCTTGACGCGCAAGTTCATAGGCACGCTGCCCGTCAATATGCACAGCCGAGTGGGCGGGCGGTATCTGGCTGATCTCGCCGACGAAACCGCGAACCATCGCTTCGACATCTTCCCTGGTCGGCTGCGTTGCGTTGGGGGTCTGCGAAATCTCACCTTCGGCGTCATCGGTGTTGCTGGTTGCTCCCAGGTGAATGCCAGCTCGGTATCGCTTGGACTGCGTCTGCACGTAATCCGCCAGTCGCGTTGCCGGCCCGACGCACACAACGAGCACTCCCGATGCGAACGGATCGAGCGTGCCGGCATGTCCAACCTTCGTTTTGCGAGGCAGCATGCGGCGGACGGTGGCAACGATATCGTGGCTGGTCGGTCCGGTCGGTTTATTGATGTTGTATAGTCCAAACATGGCAGAGAGGATACTGCTTTATCGCATGGCTTGCCAATTCAATAGTTTTACGCGGCCGGAGGGCCCGATAATCAATCTCATTACGGGCATCTAAAGCTAATGTCGGCATGTGCATTTGGCCGATATCAAGCAAACGGGTAGTTTATGACCGGGGTTTGTAACAGCCGAATGAGACGGGAGCACGAGATGGTAGAATTTACATACGCCAACGATGTTACGCAGGACCCAGTGAGCCGCAAGCGTTTTACGGTTGCTGATGCGAACAGGTCTCTGGTGTTACTCAGGCGGATTCTGGGGGACCTGGTTTCCGAATACGCTCGCCTTACAGAACTGCAGGAAATGATCGAGACCATAGAGTCCGGCGGAACATGTGGTCAGTTGACTCTGGCTCGCGAGCAGTTGACGGTCTCAGCAGATATGATCCGGCGATACGTTCAGGAACTTGACGACATAGGTGTGGTTTTGCGTGACTGGAAAATGGGGATAATCGACTTTCCGACGCTGATTGAAGGACGTGACGCATACCTATGCTGGCAGTTGGAAGAGCCCGTAGTGGAATACTGGCATGAACAACAATGCTGCCTGGGAGATCGCAAACCGGTTGAGGGCCTGGCGACGCTGATTTCTCACTGATCTGGCGGGAAGCGTATTTCGCAAGCCGCCCGGACACGCGCATGGCGTAGTGTTTCAGTAATGGCATGCTTTTTCGGGCAAATCGGCTTGTCACGACCAAACTGCACGTGAAGACGGACGCTCGGATGAGGCTGGTCGATGCTCAATACCGGCGGTTTTGCTTGCATCGGAGAATTTGCCGAGGAACCTCACTTTTGCTCTCGCTTAGGATTTACTCTGCGCTACCATTGCCTGCATACCCGTATGTGATGTAAAATGCGTTATTCCAGGCTCTCGTACTGCGGTCGTCGGCAGTAGGGTCTGTATTGTAACTGTCCACAGAGAGGTGATTAATGCGAGTTTTGTTCTGCGGTAGTGGTACGTTTGCCGTACCGAGCCTCCAGGCCATCGTGCAGACCGAGCACGAGCTGGTGGGGCTGCTGACCCAGCCTGCACGCCGGGCCGGCAGGGGAGGCAAGCTGCGCAGAACACCGATTTCTATCGCTGCTGAGGAACTCGGGCTCGAGCCAACTGAGTGTGAGAATATCAACGATCCGGAAATGGTCGAGTTCATTCGCTCCAGCGAGCCGGATGTTATCTGCGTGATAGATTTCGGGCAGAAGGTCAGACAGGCTGCTCGCGATTGTGCCCGCCTGGACACGATAAACCTGCACGGTTCCTTGTTGCCATTGCTTCGCGGGGCGGCTCCGATCAACTGGGCCATCATTCGCGGATATGAAAACACCGGGGCTACCACATTTTCGCTGGTCGACGAAATGGATGCCGGGCAGATGTTGGGTTCAGTGCAGATCCCGATCCATTCCAACGAGACCACCATCGAACTCAAGGAACGTACCGCTGAAGTTGGGGCCGTACTTGTCTGCGAAACGCTCGGGCAACTTGCAGCCGGGTGGGCGGATCGAGTCAAGCAGGATGAGGAATGGGTTACATACGCACCCAAGCTGTCGAAGGCAGACGGCATTCTTGACTGGACCGCCAACGCCGACATTATCCGGAATCATATTCACGGATGCTGGCCCTGGCCGGGAGGACAGACCACGTTTGTTCGGCAGGACGGACACGAGTGCCATGTGGTAATCGCTCGGGCAAAAATTGTAGACGGAGACGCACAGGACGCCCCTGGAGTATTCGACGAAGACAAGTACGTTTCTACCGGCGACGGTCGCCTGGAGATTCTGGAGATCAAGCCGGCCGGCAAACGCCTGATGGACTTCAAGGCCTTTGCCAACGGACAACACCTTAAAGCCGGCGACAGTTTCGTCCGGAAAAGTGAGCAAGCATGACGGTTGGATCTCGTGAAATAGCCCTTGATGCCCTGGCTGACAGGCATGGCAATGTATCTGGACGCTTGGAACGTTTGTGCGATGAAGCTGGTTGCACTTCCGCAGACAGGGCGCTGGCCACCGAACTGGCACTTGGCGTTGTCAGACGCAGGAACACACTGAAGGAAGTAATGCGATCACTGCTTACTTCTCCACGCCTTCGCCTGCAGGGCGGGCTGATTAACCTGCTGCAGATATCGCTCTACCAGATACTCTTTCTAGACAGGGTACCGAATTTCGCAGCCGTGGATGAAGCGGTGAAGATAGCCCACAAGAAATTCCCAAAACGCAGCGGTCTGGTTAACGCAGTGCTGAGATCGGCTACGCGCAAGCTCACTGATGTGCAGCAGGGTACCCCTCGCCCGGCCGCCGATGTCCTGCCGCTTTCGCCGAGCACATATGTAGTCTTCGACAAGGCAATCTTCGCCGATCCGCAGATCAAGCCAGCGATGTTCATCTCGCAGGCGTGTTCACTGCCCGAGGCTATTGCCGAAAGATGGCTTGCCCGTTTTGGCGGGCTGAAAAAGGCATTTTCGCTCGGATTGCAGTGCAATGCCCGCGCGCCACTTATTGCCCGGGTTAACACGTTGAAGACGGATGTAGCCACGGTTATCGAACGTCTCAGCACCGAAGGCATCAAAACCATTCGGCACAGGAATGGCGTGAGCATTGTCATCGTGGAAACGGCAGGCCTGCTTACATCGGACGTGTTCGCCGAGGGGCTGATTCAGCCGCAGGATGCGACGGCTACGAATGTTTCCCTGTTGGCTGACCCCAAACCCGGCTGGCGAGTGCTGGATATGTGTGCTGCGCCTGGAACGAAGACTACGCACTTGGCTGAACTTATGCGAAACAAGGGCAGTGTGCTGGCTGTCGATATTCAGGAGAAGTTGTCGAGGATCAGCGAGAACTGCCGGCGAATGGGAATCGATATTGTCGAGACCATGTCGACCGATAAACTCGGATCGCTGGAACCTGGCAGTTTTGATCTTGTGCTTGTGGATGTCCCGTGCAGCAATACGGGCGTGCTGGCGCGGCGAGCGGAAGCACGATGGCGATTCGACAGCAAGCATCTTTCGCAACTTATGGGCGATCAGTTCTTCCTGGCGTCCACTGCCGGGATCATGGTTCGCCCAGGCGGCAGAGTTGTCTATAGCACGTGCAGCATAGAGGCCGAGGAAGGCCACGATGTTATCGAAAAGATGCTGAAGCAGAACAGCTCTCTCCGCCTGGAAAGTGAGAAACTTATTCTGCCCGAAGGCACAAATGAGCCAGCCAACTGGCGGGACGGCGGGTATTACGCTATATTGAGGAAGTAATCGGCGTCTTCGGGCGCAAAAGGAATGTATCAACGTGGCGAAGGACGAAAAACCCAAGGGTGTTCGCGTTACCAACCGCAAGGCTTGGCATGACTACCAGATAACCGAGGTCCTTGAGTGTGGCATTGAACTCACAGGCACAGAGGTGAAGTCTGTGCGCGCCGACGGAATCAAGATCGAAGAAGCCTACGCCAGAATCATGGGTGATGAACTATTCCTCGTTGGTTGTACAATTGCACCGTACAAGCAGGCCGCACCGGGGATGCAGCATGCCACCTCTCGCAACCGCAAGCTGTTCGTTCATCGTCGGCAACTGGAGAAACTGAAAAACCACGTTAAACAGAAGGGCAAGACGCTTGTTCCGCTGACAGTCTACTTCACCCGGGGGTGGGCAAAGTGTGAAATCGGGATAGCCGAGGGTAAACGCCACCACGATAAACGCAATGATATCAAAGCCAAGGATCATAAACGCGATATGGATCGCGCGATGAAGGGCGGCCGCTGAAGAAAGCCTGTTCGCCGGCGAACATATCTGCCTTACGAATTTGCCGTACTGTCTTAATGAAACAATTCTACGATACACTATATACGAGAAATACAGTATCACTTACATATTCTGGGCGTTCCCGTATTGCGAATTACCGAAATGAAACCGACTTCATCGCCGCAGACCAGATCCATCGTGCCGGTGTTGCCCAGATCGACGGGCACGGGACGAACATATCCTTCCACGCGAACCTTCTCCGCCTGCCCCAGCAACGGGCCCATATCGCGATAAGCCTTCGGGTCGCACGGATCGTCCTTCACTCGTTTGAAGTAGTGAATTCCGGCACCGGAATTGATCTTAGCACACAAGCATCCGTCAAACGCTGCATTGCGGGCGAAGCGGAAACCGTAAGAGCAATAGTCTTCGCTCCATGGCATCTTTCCGTCAACTATCATCCTCGGGTCGTCCTGAGTGCCGGCATTCCGCCAAATCTCGATCATGGGACGCGGCTTGCCGTGCAGCATCAGCATCTCTTTGTTCCCGTCACCGTCCACGTCGAACCAGTCAATATGGCAGGGACGTCCGTGCGGGAAGTTGTTGAGAGTCTCCCAATCCTTTCTGGCAACCGTGGGCTTCCAGAAGCTGGACGTCAGCAGGGGGGATGTCTTGAACTGCCACTGACCGCCACTCTTGCCCTGATTATGGAAGAGCCATATCTGCCCGAACTGCCAGTGCGTCTTGGAACTATCGGTGCGGTCCACGCCGTCTGCATGCACTCGCCGCGGCGGTGCGAACCGGGGACGTGCGTTTGTGCCGATGTTTTTCCAGAAGAACACGCCCGACCAGGGCATTCCCTGTGTGTTTGAGTAGTGGCTGGATGAGACGATATCCACCAGCCCGTCGCCATCGAAGTCTACCGGGATCGGGAACTGGTGCATGCCTGGCACGCCGATTGGCTGCCACTGGCCGCTGTTGTAGCGAATCTCGTCGCCCACGCCAACCATCGGCATGTAGGGCGGCTTTGCCATGTCGCCGGATGAGTCTCGCAGTGCGAACTCAAGCGTCCAGTCGCCGCCGCATTGCGGATCATCCGCAAGCCAGGCCACCCAGCCGGTACTGCTGGTGTAAAGCGTCTCGGAGAACTGCACTTCGTATCGCTGCGTCTTTCCATCCAGCCGCCGCGTGACTGCCAGCGTGTGCGGATCGACCATCGCGCCGGTAGTTGCTTTGGGGATGAAATCGTCGAAGTCAATCTCCACTCGCAGCGGCGTGGTACTGCCTGCGTTGCGGTGGGGCTTGACGTCCAGGTTTACCGTATAGTGTTTTGCTGACATGAGCATGCCTTTCTGTGTCTGTAAAGTATGATGGCTGCGTGGCGTTGCAGGGTCAGACAGTCAGATAATCACCGGTGCCTGCATAGAGTTTCAGCAGTACGATAAGTGCATAGCATCCGGACCGATCGCAGACCATTTCTTGTTCGGGGTACTCGCGCAGACCACCGTACATTCGCGGGTTTGCGGGGTTGAGGTATTGCGAGTCGATCATTCGCTTCAGTGCGCGAGCGGTATTCGGTCCGCTGTCGGCGGCAAGCGGCAGATGCTCGCTAACCTCGTGTAGAATATTCGTCACCACGGGAATCGCCGCGACTGTGTTGTCATACATTCCATCTTCTTCCTGACGCTGCATCACACCGGTGAGGAACCTTTCGATACTTCGCAGGTATTCTTCGTTGCCTGTTGTCTTGTATGCGCCAAGCAGGCCGAGTGTGGACAGATCATCGTTCGCCTTGTGCAGACCGTCTTGCGGATCGTCACCGGGTGTCTTTTTGGTGGCGCGGTCTATGGTAATGTACAGGCCGGAGTCCTGCTGAATGTCGCCAGCGAGAATGT
Organism: uncultured Phycisphaerales bacterium; assembly: GCA_965369385.1. Classification (GTDB taxonomy): domain Bacteria; phylum Planctomycetota; class Phycisphaerae; order SM23-33; family SM23-33; genus CBDUQP01. The sequence continues at coordinate 4,890 of CBDUQP010000048.1, read as the reverse complement.
CGGCCATGTTTATGTAGAAATCGCCGGTCCACTTCGAATCACCAGTCGCCTGGGCGAGCTGGTAGAAGAAGTTCAGGCTACCGCCGTGGAAACTCCCCTGGCAGTCATTGCATATTTGAGGCTCGGGATGATCGAAGAATGGCTCGAACTGGAATCCCCATAACGGCCAGCCATCTTCATCAAGTGCGTTATTTACGAACCACTCGCCGAAAAGCCTGGCGCGTTCGAGGTATTCCTCGTCATTCGTATGGCGATAAAGTTCGATGAACGACCATGCCACCGAGATCGCGTCGCGCGGGTACGACCATGGCGTTTGCGGGGTCATTTCCCTGAGTGCGCCGTAATTCGCCGGGCGGAACGGGTCGAATATCTGAAGCGATTTCAACCATCTCGCCATGCGGAGGGCGGTGGTCTCGTAGCGGGGTTCGTCGAAGGTCTTGTGGGCAGCTAGAAGTCCCATTATCGCAAAAGCATGGTTCCAGTTGCAGCCGAGGCCCTCGCGGCCGTCGCTGAATATGAGATACGGATAGGATCCTGACGCGGGACTGCTGTCGTTGTGGAGTGCCTGGACATCGCACAGGTGGTCGGCAAGGCGGCGTGCGCACTGTATCGCGCCATTCTTAAGGGATGCGTCTGGGGTCATCAATTATCTCCTGGTACGGAATAACGGCCTTCTTGCGGGAAAACGTGCGTCAATTCGCCTGCCAATGTGCCTGGCAATGGGGCCACGCCAATTGTCATGCCAAACGAGTACAATCATGTACTGTTTTCGCGTAATGAGCTCAAAATAGCTTCCATAGCGTGATGGTATTGGCAATCCAGTCGAATGCCAAGCATAAGCTGCCCAAGTTAGCGGAAGTTTTTATGATAGCACGTCCAATGCTCCCGGATCGACACGCTTGCAGTATGCTTGCTCATTGTGTACATTATTGTACGACAACCAAGGAGCAAGTACGTACGATGACACCCAGAACTGAGACATCCGGGCCCAAACACGAGCAGGTATATCGCGGGATAATGGACCTCATCAACACCGGGGCCGTGAGTGTTGGTGGAAGGTTGCCCACCGAAACCGAACTGGCCAGGGAATACTCCGTCAGCAGGTCGGCCGTGAGGCACGCTTTCCGGAGACTGAAAGCTGAGGGTATTCTGGAGAAGAAAGCTGGGTGCAGTGCATGTGTCGCCCATGGGCCTGACGCAGCAGCCACCAGGTCGCTACTGGTGAATGTGCGTTCTACCAGCAAGGTGCTTACCCCCGACGGTTCCGCCTGGGCAATGCCGCTGTACATGGCACTAAGAGATGGAGCCGCAGTCAACGGAATTCGCCTGTTAGAAGAAGCAGCATCGCCAGGCGCGGCGTTTGAGTTTGGCCCTCCGCATGCCGGAGTGTCTGCTGTGATTGTAATGGCGTGCGCAACTGCGTCCGTTGCGAGACTGTGTGAAGGTGTAGAGCCGGATTTTCCCATTGTAGTAGTGAATCGCCCGTCCAGTGATCCTATGATACCGTCAATTTGCGTGGATCATGAGCACGGCGTGCACGCGGCAACGGCGTTCCTGCTGAGTTTGGGGCATCAGCGAATTGCGTTCAACTATGGCGGAGAAAATGATTTTCCCACCACACAGCGGCTTGCAGGTTTTGGCAGGGCACACATCGAAGCAGGCATTGAACTGGATCACGAATTGTTCTGCGGGTGCAGCGGAGATGAGAAACATCTCTGGCCGGATCGTCTGCGACAGGTGTTGCGTATGCCGAATCGCCCAACCGCGCTGCTGATGAGCCGTCCGCTGAATGTGTTGCATATATTGGAAGTGCTACAAGGCGAGCGACTGCGAGTGCCGGAAGATATTTCCCTGATTATGATTGATGACGCCTCAGTGCTTCAGGACACTACGCCCGAAGTATCGTGCATAAGGCAGCCGCTGGAAGAAATGGGACGCAAGACCATAGACATGGTGGTTGACTTATTCAGCGATCACAGGAAAAGGCCGCAAATTCGCCTGCGGACGGAACTGATAATGCGAAATTCAGTAGCTCTCCCGCCGGCGTAACTTAGGCTGTGGCTTGATGGCGGTATTGCGAAGGACTCACGCCGGTGGCTTTGCGGAATTGCTTGTTGAAGTATTGAGGATCCGGGATGCCTACAGCCTGGCCGACTGCCTTGATGAGCATGTTGGTGATGGTGAGCAGGTGTATCGCTTTGCCGATCCGGCAGAGCATGATGTATTGGGGGATCGAGACGCCGAACCGCCTGCGGAACATCCTGGCAAGGTAGTTCTGCGTAACGCCCACTTCGCTGGCCAACTCGGGGACGGACAGCGTCATCGCGAGCCTTTTGCGTATTATCTCCGCAAGCCGATCAACTGCCTGCGAGCTTCGCGATTGTGGCTGGCTGTCGCCGCCGGCTGCGAGCCTGGCAAGGTAGAGCAGCAATTCCTGAAGCGCCGCCGATGCCGCAGCCTGACATATCCATTTCGTGCCAATGTCGGTTTGCCCCTCCTGATGCAGGCGTATTATATGGTTCATACGCTCAGCGGCGAAACTCTGGTGAGGCCCGAGTCGCATGTGCATCGGTATTGTCGCCTGCCTGCCGGGCACTCGTGGAATATGGAAATGGCTGCAAAGGTGTTCGCCCGGTTCGGGCAGGTGATAGCTGGTCTCCGTGCCCGCCGGTGAGATGGTCATGTCACCGGGCAATATTTGAACGGGCGTGTCTCCAAATCGCATAACGCACTCATATTCGTACAGATGGACCGCATGCGATCGGGCCTTGTATATTATGCAGTGATTCCTGTCTGCCAGCAGAAACCGCGTGGCGATGTCGATTGCCGGCCTGGCGGCAAGGGGTATGGGGAAATCGAATATTTCTGGCTGCATTGTTGAACAGATACCACAGATGATGAAATGTTGCAATTGTCGTGATTCGTTAAGACAGTATATTGTGTCATAGCGTTTCAGTTCCCTGCGATTGAATGCGTCGGGACTGACATAAGTAGTGTAATGGTACCATTAATAGGAGCCTGAAACAGGAAGAATGTTAGATGGCACCCCGGCCGCAACAGCGGGCGGATAAGGACTTAAGAATCCAGCAGCCCGATGAATTCGCCGTTACAAAGAAATAGGAGCCTTGCCATGTCGCCCATCGCCACAATGACACCCCGTCAGCGATTTATCACTGCCCTCGAGCGCAAGGGGAAACCGGACCATGTTCCGCATTTTGAACTCGTGTTCTTCCTGACGATGGAGGCATTCGGCGAGGTGCATCCGTGGCATCGCAACCTGTACCAGTGGGATCAGATGTCCGCCACCGAAAAGGACCTCTATCTGAGAAACACCGCCGAGCTTTACATCAAGATCGCCGAGAAGTACGAGCATGATGCCATCTACCTCTGCCGTCTGAGGTGGGGCGGAGACGCCGAACTGTTGCGAGTGATCGATATTATTCGTGAAATCTCCGGCGACAAGTACTGCATCATGGTCGATGCCGATGGGACAATGTCTGTGCCAAGCGGTGAGGGGATGACAGAAATCAGTTGCCGCATGGGCGATGAACCCGACAAGGTGCTCGAAGAATTCAGTCGACGATCCGACGCCGAAATAGAACGGATGAAGAAGTATGTTGATCATGGCGGCGTCGATGGCGTGATCATGTGTTGCGATTACTGCTTCAACACGGGACCGTTTCTCTCTCCCGCATGGTTTGATAAGTTCGTTACGCCATTCCTGGTCCGCGAACTAACCGCCTACAAACAGATGGGCCTCTATACGATCAAGCATACTGACGGCAACATAATGCCGATTCTCGACAGTCTTCTGGAGGGCAAGCCCGATGCCATCCACTCGCTCGATCCGCAAGGCGGCATTGACATGGCCGAGATGGTTCGCGTTGCCGGCGACAGGGTTACACTGTGCGGAAACGTATCATGCTCGGCGTTGCAGACCGGGACCGATGCCGAATGTGTGGAATCGGCCAGGTACGCACTTGAGCACGGAAAGCAGGCGGAGGGATACATTTTCTGCACGAGCAATTGCGTGTACTCCGGAATGGAACTGTCACGCTACGATCTCATCCAGGACGTGTGGAAGAATATGCGGAATTATTGATCCGCGTCGGCTGCATCTGGATGAAGACACACATCCACCACATCACCACCTGACGCCATTAAGCTATGCGCATGGTGACTATGCCTGCATCTGCATGTTCGCAGGCTCCTTGCGCACTGCATTTCTTGTGGATTCTCCGAATCCCATGTTGAGAAGTGGGATATCCTTGCTTTGGCAGGCTATGATGGGGTATTCTGCCGGGGTGCCCATGGGGGCATCCCATGTGAAGATACCTTCTAACTGAGGAGAAGAATCATGAATAATAGGATATTGGCCGCGTGTGTGGCTATTGCAGCAATTGTCACGTTTGGAGTTATGGCGCAGCCGTCTTACGCCGGTGCTTGCGGTGGGGGCGGATGCAAAGTGCAAGCTCCGAAGTTGATACTCTCGGACGTGCCCGCGTTTGCAGTTGCCGCCAAGTGTCCGCAGTGTAAACCCGGAAAGATGTGTGCTGCGTGCACAGCCAAGAAGGCTGCCGCCAAATGCACAATGTGCAAACCTGGTAAGATGTGCGCCGCCTGCACAGCAAAGAAGGCCGCCAAGTGCGCTAAGCTGGGGCAATGTGGTGCCCGCCAGGGCAAGTGCGGTAAGATGAAGGCCATGATGATGAAGGACCTGGATGCCATCGAAGTCGCCATCAAAGCCGGCAAGAAGGACGAAGCCCTCAAGCTTGTGGCCGCCATCAGAAGCAGGTGTGCCGCAGCGAAGAAAGGCTGTGCTGTCAGGGCGAAGGGCGGACGCAAAGGCAAAGCAAAAGGCTGCAAGGGCCGTAAGTGTGGCCCCAAGGG
>CBDUQP010000047.1:0-21959 GCA_965369385.1 uncultured Phycisphaerales bacterium | reverse complement strand
TTTTTCCCGCGCTGTTGCCGATGCCGATGTCAGCATTGTTGCCGGCGGCCCAGTTATTGATAGCAAAGAGGGTCTGCTTGGCTGCGTGGTTGTGTATCTGCATCGAGCCATACCCTGCCACGGGGGCGGCGTACACGTCACCAAAATCATACACGCCCGCATTGGCGCCAGGAATGTTCTTGATGTTGGCCGGGCCATAGTTGTGAGGCCAGAACTCGATGTTTCCGCCGGCCAGGTTCTTGCCTGTCGCAATCCCCTTAAGGTTTGATGCCACGGTCATGTTTGCAATCTTCTGTTGGAAGGCTGAGTTGGCATCGTTCGTCGGAATCCCGATCTTGCCAAGGTCATCGGTGAACGCATCCATCGAGACATACACGTATTTGAACTCGCCCTTGGGCTTGCGAAGCTGCAGAAAATACGCAATCCTGTCGAATTTGCCCTTGAACTCTTTCCGCCGATCAACGTTGTACTTGGCCGGACGCCCAAGTTTTCTCAGATCAAGCTCCAGAAGCACTTCATAATCCTTGGCCTCGGGAACTTTGTTCAGCAGGTCCGTCTTCGGTGGCGTGCCCGACCGGAAGCTGTTGGCTGGCAGGCCTTCCAGATTGGTCAGGTTGGGGTTCGCTGTCTTATGCCATCCAAAACGAACCGCGCCGGGGTTGGGCGCTTTGGGCGAAGAGACCAGAACCGTGTTCGTTTTGGGGTCGATCTGGGCCCTAGCCGGCACATAGAAGCCGTTCTCACCGATGATCTCGAAATGCGTCAGTGGCTTGTTGTCGCGTGACGCCAAACCGCTGCCCACGCCGGTGTAGGAGATGCGAATCGTATTACCCTCGATCTTCATCGACTTGAACATAGGCCCTTCGCACACGACTTTCTTCCGTCCATACGTCTTGTTAAGTGCCAGCAGCGCAAAACGTTTGCCCACATCCTGTTTGTTCTTCGGGTGGATGTCATGCAGCATTGCGATGTCAGTCGTCACCACCATACCTGTGTTGGGGATCTTCAGGCAGGCAGTCTGTACTTCCCAGAATCGCGGCATCACGGTCGGATTTTCCTTGCCGTACATAAAGGGTGCGATCTGCACGAAGAAGAAGGGGAAATTGCCCTGTTTCCAGAGCTTCCGCCATCCGCCGATCAGGGCCTTCTTCTTCTCATAATACGACATTCCCTCGTAGTGGTTCGACTCGCCTTGATACCAGATCGCACCGCGGATCCCATATGGAATCAGCGGGTGAATCATGGAGTTGTAAAGCGCGGTGGGGGTCTGGTGATTCGGGATAGGGCCAAGCTGGGCGGGGTATACAGGCATCTTCGGCGGGAAGGTCTTCTTCGCCATTGCCGTCCGCGCCTGTTTGGTCCACTTCTCGGCCTGCTGGATAGTCTTGCTCAGCAGCGCCTTGTGCTGCGGCGATTTCGGATTGCCCAGCAACACCGCCTGATAAATCCCCGCCAGCGAGGGGGTCATTTTGAAACCGGCCGGAGCGATCCAGGGTTCGATGCGCGTCCCGCCCCACGAAGTCGCGATGAGTCCCACGGGAACGTTCAGGTCTTTGTGGAGCTTACGTCCGAAGTAGTATGCCGCCGCAGAAAAGCCACCCCAGCCGGGTCTGGCGATGGTTTGCGGCGAACACTTTCGCCACGTCGCATTCACGTCGTCCTTGGTCTCCGGCGCGTAAATAGCAGGAACCATGAACAAACGGATGTTCGGATACTTGGCGGCGGCGATCTCCTTGGCGGCATTGTTACTCGCCCCCACGCCTTGCTGCATATTCGATTGGCCGGAGCATATCCACACTTCACCCATCAGGACGTCGGTGAAGGTGATGGTGTTCTTGCCTTTGACCGTCATCGTCATCGCTTTGCCGTTGGCCTTCTTGGCGGGCAGGGTTACACGCCATCGGCCGGCACGGTCGGTCTTTGCTGCTCTGTGGGTCTTGCCCAGCTTTACCGTGACAACTTCTCCAGCGTTCGCCCATCCCCACACGCGAATCGGCTTCTGCTGCTGCAACACCATATTACTTCCGAAGATATGTGGAAGCCGCACGTCAGCGTCGGCAACCGCTGTGCAGAAAAGGACCATTATTGCTAGAGCTAATTTCCTTCGCCATTTCTCGATCATCATGCCAATCTCCAAGGCCACATATTCAGACGTTTTCGCAATCGCATCTTACGGAAGGAACCATTCCCACACAGGAAGGCGCAAGTATACGTTCACAAAAGCGTCAACGGAACACCTCGATAGCACAACATTCGGAGATCCGCACCTGCTCCGTGCCTGTTTGCCAGGCAAATATCACGCTGACATCGCCCGTCTTCGCTTTTGGCTTGCGTCGCGACAAGCGCAGCCATATATCAACATACTGACCACTGCCATGGATTTGGATGCAGGCAAGTAGCCCAGTTTCTTGTGGCGGCGGCGTAATTCTGCAAGAATAGTACTCCTAAACGCCGCTGTCGGGCTGGTGGCCGGACTTGGTGCAGTTGTTGAACAATCGCATTGAAGGGGATCGCATTAATGCTGGTTGTGCAATAGTTTAATAGCTACATAACCAAGATACTGTATGGTGCACAACTTGCAATTTGTGCACCATTTTGCACCAAATACGCCCGCTCAGTTATCTCGACCTCTAGCCTGCGCCACGGTGGGCGAAAACGCTCCGATGGGGTGAGGTCGGGTCCGTCGGGAATCGGCCTCGTATGCTTGTGGCGGGCGGGTGTGGATTTGTGCTTGCGTGCCGATGGGTTTGCCTGTATATTCTGTCGATTCAGAATCGATTAGGAAAATCGCACAGCATTACTGTGAGGTGAAATATGCATTATCCGCGTAAAGTTTCGAGAAGAAAACGAGCCAACAAGATCGGCTTCCGAGCCCGTATGAGAACGGTTGGCGGCCGAAAGATCATTAACCGCAAACGCAGCATTGGCAGGCAGGCACAGGCCGTCTAACGACGTCCAGTCTGGCAGGCCCCTGCGCTCCGGCACGGCACATTGGTGTTCCGGCGGCGTGGCGTTGATCTGACAAACACTAACAGACCCCGCAGACTAAAATCCCTGCGGGGTTTTGCATGCGCTGATTGGGAGGCTATGCGGGGATTCAGGTCCCCGGTTATTCGCTAATCCGGATCGCGAAACTGCATTGAATACAGGTCCGCATCATTGAGGCTGAATCGCAGCCGCCTTTCCGCAGATGAGACCAGTGGGCTACCACTTCCGAGCCTATGTCCCGGCAGTGGCGGCAAAGCGGATGACGTTATTCTCGATAATCCAGTCATGCCCGCTCCGTGTAGACAGCATGCCCGCCTGGGGGAACGGTCCCTGGTTTGCGGCGTGCTCTATTACGAAACCGTCCACGCGAATGTATCCCAGTCCGCGAAGTTCCGGCGCGAATACCTGCTGGCGGACGGAGATTTCGACGGCGCCCTTCGTCCACGGAAGGAAGTGCACTGCGATTGCCTTGCCTCCCTCAAGTGCGCACCACGTGCCTTGGTTCGCTTGGACCTCGGTAAGCGTGCGGACCTGACGCAGCGGATATCCCCGTGCGAAAACCTGTCCCAGGACAAGCTTATCGAGCAATGTGCCATTGAGTGGCTTGAAGGAGTCAGGACCGAGGCATTCCCAGTATTCGCGAAGGCTCCAGGTGGCTCCCCATGAGTACCCGACACCCAGATACGTACCCGTACCGTAGCCGGGCGTGTCGCTGTGGCCGTCCACTCCCTGGTACACGGGCATGCTGTGGGGGTACCGGTCCTCGATGGCCATCGCTTCGTCGGAGATTGTGGCCATGAAGTGTGTCCAGTTTGCAGATGCGGGAGTTTTCGGTAGGACCAATGCGTGGCGATACAGGTTCGGCGGTGTGTCGCTGACAAACGTGCCAAGATTCCGAACTGCGCGAATGAATCCATCTTGCTTCAGCTCCCTCATCGCTGCTTGCACAGTTATGCGGCTGATGCCCAGCTCCCGGCCGACTTCGTCCCAGGTAGGTAGCTTGTCGCCAGACAGAAGACTTCCCTGGCCGATTCGCTGGCGAATGCCTGCTGCGACCTTATGCCACTTGGCTTTGGAACAGTTTGTCGATGGACGACTCATATCACTATTCTTTTTGAACAAGTATGGTGAAGGGCTAAGTAAGACATGACTTATCTGTATCAACAAGTTGTAGTTGAGCCAAGGCATTGTTGGGGGTTACGGGGAGTGTGGAAGTTAGTTATGGGGAAGTGCTTCTGGGTGCCCAGCCTCTCCGAGGCATTGCGACTTCACTGTTTTGGTGGGAGTCGCATAAGAAAACCGGCGCGAGTTTGGTTATGCTCACGCCGGTTTGATGCTTCTTCAGTGCTTCTTTGGTGCAGCTATTTATGGGAAACTACAGGCCGCAGGCTTTGCGTAGTTCTTTTGTCTTGTTCGTCTTTTCCCAGGTGAATCCGCGACCCTTTTTGCCGAAGTGCCCATCGTAAGCCGTCGGCCTGTAGATGGGTTTCAGCAGGTCCAGGTGCTTGATGATGCCCTGCGGCGTCAGCGGGAATACCTTTTTGACTGCATCTTCGATGAGACGTTCGTCGACCTTCTCAGTACCTTCGCAGTCTACGAGGATACTCGTGGGTTCGGCAATGCCTATAGCATAGGACAACTGTACTTCACAGATGCTGGCGAGCTTGGCAGCCACGATATTCTTGGCAACGTAGCGTGCCATGTAGCTGGCAGAGCGGTCTACCTTGGACGGGTCCTTACCGGAGAACGCACCACCGCCGTGTGCGCCACGGCCGCCGTAGGTGTCTACGATGATCTTGCGACCGGTCAGGCCGGTATCGCCGAGGGGGCCACCGATGACGAATCGACCGGTGGGATTGATGTGGAACTTAATTTTATTGTTCCAGAGCTTGGGGCACTCGGCCATGATTACGGGTTTTACGACCTTATCGATAAGAATTTTGCGAGCCTTATCGGTCATATTGCCGGTCTTGGGCGAGACGACATCTTCGGTGTGCTGCGTGGAAATAACGATCGCATCGATACGCGTTGGGCAGTTGTGGACGTACTGGATAGTCACCTGGCTCTTGCCGTCGGGACGGATCCAGTCGATTTCGCCGCTTTCGCGTACTTCGGTAAGCTTTTCGGTCAGCCTGTGTGCCAGGTAAACCGGCATAGGCATAAGGGACTTGGTTTCATCGCAGGCGAATCCAAACATAAGGCCCTGATCGCCGGCGCCTTGATGTCGATCGGCACCCTGCCCGGCGGTTACGCCTTGGGAGATATCGACCGATTGGCTGTGGAGCGCGGTAAGTACTGCACAGGACTGATGATCAAAGCCGATCGTGGGATCATCATAACCGATCTCCTTGATCATTGTGCGAGCCGTCTGTTCGGCGTCGAGCAGGGCTGCCCTGGCTTTGTCGTTGTGAACGGTGATTTCGCCGCTAAGCACTACCAAACCAGTAGTTACGAGTGTTTCGCATGCAACTCGTGCTTTGGGGTCTTTGGCGAGAAGGCTGTCCAGTATCGCGTCAGATATCTGGTCGGCCACTTTGTCGGGATGTCCACGGGTCACCGATTCGCTGGTGAAAAAGTGGGTTCCTTTTATTTTCTTTGCCATTGTTAGCTGTTTCCTTTCCAGCCGAAGTCTCGCAGTTACTGTAATATCCTAAGTGTACAAGCGTAATAATCGGTCTAAGTCTACGCACGCCAATATCTGAATGCAATGAACAATTCCGATTCCTGATCGTAACCATTGGCGTGTTGCCGGGATTGTTGCATTCGGTAATAGGGTTTGCGGAAGAAGAATTTTGCTTGGCAGGCAGCTTGACTCGCAGGGATTCAACGCATATACTGCCACGCCATCTTAGACGGGCACATACTATCAGATGGTCATTTGTAAGTGTTTGTTACTATTGGCCTTGGCTTAGTTTAGTTGAGGGAACGACGTGGCAAAGAAAGCAAGTCCCAAAAAGTCTGCGATCAAGAAGGTCTCAAAGAAGACTGCCAAGAGCACCCGGGCGGGGGCGTCTAGCAAAAAAGTAGTCAAGAAGTCTGCCAAGAAAGCTGCCGCCAAGACGGTGAAAAAGGCTATCGGCAAGACGGCAAAGAAGACCGCCGCCAAGACGGTCAAGAAGGTCGCCAAAAAGGTCGCCAAGAAGACAGTTGCCAAGAAGGTTGCCAAGAAGGTCGCCAAGACGGTTGCTGCCAAAAAGGTTGCCAAGAAAACGGTACAGAAGACCGCCAAGAAGACCGCAGCCAAGACGGTAAAGAAGTCTGCGGCCAAGAAGTCTGCGGTCAAGGTGGTTCCTCAGATTGATGCCGAAGTTACCGATGCCCTTGAAAGCGAAGGGCCCAAGCCTTTGAAGAAGACGCCCTTGTCACGCAAGGAACTCAACGCCTTCAAGAAGATGCTGATAATGAAACGCCGGTCGATACTCGGTGATATGAATCATATCGAGAGTGGAGTGTTCCGCGGTGTCAGTGGTGATCTTTCCAGCGTGCCTACTCATCCGGCCGACATGGGCACAGACAATTACGAGCAAGAGTTTTCGCTTGGGTTGCTTGAGAGCGAACGTGCTCTGCTGGGTGAGATCGAAGATGCTCTGGAGCGAATCGAAGACCGCACTTACGGCATATGCGAGGGAACAGGGCAGGCAATAGGCGTCGCACGTTTGACTGCACGTCCCTGGTCCAAGTACAGCATCGAATACGCCAGAAAGCTCGAACACAATCCGCGGCGTTAGTCTTTATATAGTTGAACCGGCTGCTTCATTCCCGCGTGAGGACTTGTCTGCCCGCTTTGGCGGCAAGGCTATTGTCCGGCGTTATTGCCGGTAGCGAACCAAAGCTTCTGTCCCGGCGAAATCGTCGGATTTGCTAATGCGTGAGTCCGCAGATAATTCCGGCTCAGAGGTGCGTTGTTGTCAGCTGATAGCGAAATGAAGGGTAGCAACCGCGGGGAAAGTTGTGCAGTTCCGCGAGATCAACGCGCTTGGCGCAGTTGGAAGGCCGTTTCGCTGCTTATCCTGATATTCATCATCGGTCTGTCCGCCGACCTGCTTAGTAAGCACTATGCTTTCGATTCGCTTTCTGCGCCGCCGGACCTTGCCGAGCGGATGCATGAGCGGCATACATACTTCAAGGACAACTACGCCCGCGAGTTGTCAACTCGCGGGATGCTGGCTGAGTTGCAGCTCTGCCACGATGTGATGCCCGGTGTTCAGTTCATGCTATCGCTGAATGAGGGGGCAGTCTTCGGGATGACGACGCACGATTCTCCCACGGTGCATCGGCTGATTGTGGGAGTTGCCACGCTGGTAGCTGTTTGCCTTGTGTTGTTCATCTTTGCTTCGTCACACCGCTGCGCGTGGTGCACCCATGTTGCCACTGCATTTGTGCTTGCAGGCGCGCTGGGGAATCTCTATGACCGTCTCTTCAGTCGTTTCGAACTGCCCGGTATGGAACCGATTCTCCACAATGTTCGCGATTTCATAGATTGCAGCGGGGTTCCCCTTCCGTTTGGTTTCCGCTATGTGTGGATTTTCAATGTCGCCGATGTGTTGCTTGTGGCGGCTGTCGGGATATGGGTGATACACTCGATAGTTGCAGGAATCAGGGATCGCAAGACGCCTTTGGATGCGAATTCCGAACAGACCCAAAAAGCCGATACCGAAAGGCAATCCGCATGAGAGTGTTTCTGGCAGGGATTATTCAGGGGTCGCTGACCGAAGCCGAGATCCATCACCAGGATTGGCGAGTGCCCATCAAACGCATGGTCTCCGAGCATCTGCCCGAAGCCGAAATCCACTGCCCATACAGCCTGCATCCCAATTCAATCACTTACGAGTTGCCGGAAATTCGCAAAACACTCGTAGATGGTATCGAAAAAGCCGCAGAGGCCGATGTGCTGATTGCCTACGTGCCCAGCGCCTCGATGGGTACGGCAATCGAGATGTATGAAGCCTCACGCAACGGGGCGGTAGTGCTCACCATCAGCCCGATGGGGCCCAACTGGGTGCTGCGGGTCTACAGTGACGCCATTTTTGCCACAGTTGAGGAATTCGACGAGTTCCTGGCAACGGGCGGTCTGGCGGACCTGCTCAAACAACGTAGCGAGCGTAGCCAGTTATGAGCCAATCTACTAACGAGCGTCCGAACATTCTGGACATGACCCCTGAAGATGTGACTGCGGCGATTGTCGAAGCCGGCGGCAAGGCGTTTAGTGCCAAACAACTCATCGACTGGGTCTTCAAGAAGAGTGTCACCGATGCGGAGAAGATGTCCAACGTTTCGGCCACTGTCAGCGACCAGTTCAGCTATCTGACATCATCTATCGTCGCACATGCGAAGTCTGACGATGGTACGCAGAAACTGCTCGTCGAGTTTCCAGATGGTAATCGCGTGGAGACTGTGTTCATACCTGCCACCGGCCGGTTCACCGCGTGCGTATCCACCCAGGCCGGCTGCGCGATGGGCTGCACCTTCTGCGCGTCTGCCATGGACGGGTTCCAGCGGAATCTGACATCTGGCGAGATCCTCGAGCAGATAATCCACCTGCAGCAGGCCACCGGCGAGCGGATAACCAATGTGGTCTTCATGGGGATGGGCGAGCCGCTGGCGAACTATGATGCCACAATCGCAGCCGTGCGTGCGATTATTGATCCGGTGCGTTTCGGCATCTCGGCCCGCCGTGTGACGGTGTCCACCATCGGTCTGCCAAGAGAGATTCGCAAACTGGCGGAGGAGGATATCCCATTCACCCTGGCGATAAGCCTGCACGCTGGGAACGATGAACTTCGCGGCCGAATAATCCCGCAAGCCCGCACAACGCCGATAAGCGACATTGTCTCGGCTGCGAGAGAGTTCTTCGTCAGCCGCAACCGCGAGGTGACGCTGGAGTATATCATGCTGGGTGGAGTGAACGACACGCAGCAGTGCGCCGAGCAGTTTGCGGATATCGCAAAGCAACTGCGCTGCAACGTGAATCTGATCTGCTTCAATCCCGTAGCGAAGCTGGGTTTCCATCGGTCGACACGGCGCGATGTTGCCGCTTTTGAGGCTACGTTGAAGGCTCGCGGCGTGAATGCCAATCTGCGCCAGCCCCGGGGGGCGGACATAGATGCAGCCTGCGGACAACTCCGCAAGCGCATCGAGACGGATGCTTGATAACGCGCCGACTTGCGGCGGCGGTCCTGGTTAATTCGCGGCCTGACTCTCCTGCTCCATCGCTCACAGAATGCTAGCAGCCCGTTGAAAAAGCTGTTCCTGCTACATACGGGCCTTTCACCTGCGCGTCTGCGTCATGAAAACTCGACAATTCACCCGAATTGCCTTCATTTTCATTCCTTGGTGCTCGGTGAAATTCCGCGTACTCGCTACGAAACCCATTTTTCAACGGACTGCTAGGCGTTGAGGTGATAACGCAGTAGTGTGTCTTGGTCAAATTGCGTTTCTGCGGGGGCGGGTAAATGTATTTCTTTGGCGAGTGTCCTTATATCGAACTGTGGCAGGTTTGCGTTGTCGCCTGCGATCTTCGGTGATACGAACGCCATGAGTTCATCGGCCAAGCCGCCGCGGATAAAGCTATCCAGCACCGCGGAACCGCCCTCTACGAGCAGGTTCGTCCACTGGCGTTTGCCCAGTTCGTCGAGCAGTGCGTCAATATCTACTCTTCCATGCGAGTCAGGCAGTTCGAGCAGTTCTGCGCCGTATCGCGACAGCGCGGCCGCCTTTTTGGCATCGCAGCCGACTGCTCCGTGAGTGGTGGCGACTATGGTGGGCGTTTCGCCTGCGGTGGTTATCACGCGAGCGGAGGGGTTAGTGCGGAGCGTGGAATCCAGAATCACTCGCCACAGGCCCGCATCGCGTGGTCGCGTGGGTGCAGGGTTTGTCGGCTTAGCGGCGGGGGCGTCGCTGCGATCGGTCAACAGGGGGTCGTCGGCGACGATGGTATCTGCTCCCACGAGAATGCCATCGCACCATGAGCGGATTTCATGCACGCGCTCGCGGGCGGCGGGTCCGGTGATCCACCTTCCCGCTTCGGGCGGGAGTGAAAGATAACCATCGGTGGTCTGTGCCCACTTGCAGATAACCCACGGCCGGTTATGCGTGCGGAGTTTCACGTAGGCGCTCAGGAGCTGGGTGGCTTGGGATTCGCAGACACCGGTATGCACTTCGATGCCGGCTTGTCGAAGAATCTCCACCCCATTGCCGGACACGCGTTGGTCCACGTCCAGCATCGCAACCACCACGCGTGCGATGCCGGATTGTATGATGGCTTCGGTGCATGGAGGGGTCTTTCCCTGGTGGCAGCATGGTTCGAGTGTCACGTACATGGTGGCCCCACGAATCTCGTCCGCCAGCCCAGCGTCAGTGGCGGCTGCCAGTGCGTCGCGTTCTGCATGCGGACCGCCGAACCGCTTGTGCCATCCGCTGGCGAGGACTCTGCCATCGCGGGCGATTACTGCTCCAACGGGCGGGTTTGGTTCAACGCACCCGCGGCCTCGCCGGGCCAGGGTCAGGGCCTGGGTCATCAGTTCCATGTCGTATTCTTGGTTGGGCATATGGCGGATTATATCGAAACCGGGCCCGTAGCAGGACCCAAAACACAAGAGTTGGGATGAGGGGCGAGATTTCATCGCCATTTGCCCCTGAATTCCATTGGATTATATATAAGAATGTTTGCAAATCGACTGTTCGATGCTATTTTGGCGGCAGAGATGGGTTGGTGAGGAATTATTATATGCAAACTGGCAATACAGACTCTTTGCACGCAGATTCGCCGGAAGGTGCCCCAAGCGCGACCCGCGGCGTTTATGAGCGTCTTCGCGGGATGATTCTTTCCGGCGAGCTTCCCGGCGGAAGCCGTCTCAAGCAGGTTCATCTTGCCAGGTTGCTTAACTCCAGCCCGACGCCTATTCGCGAGGCCCTGAAGATTCTGGAGCAGGAGGGATGGGTTGTCAGCGATTTCGGAAAGGGTTGCAGTGTTCGCACCTTCACCGAGAAGGACATCATCGACGTTTATGAATTTCGACAGGTGCTTGACGGGTTCATCGCGCTAAAGGCGGCGGTTACTCTCACCGATCAGCAGCGGGAGGAGCTGAAGGCTCTCGCAGTGGAAGCGGACGCGCGGGATATCAGTCCGGACGATACTCTCGCGATTGAGAACAAGGAACGCAGCGATATGCGATTCCACATGACGCTGGCCGAGTGGGTGGGCAACATGCAGATAGTGGAAATGTTCCGCCGCCTGATGACCATGCAGATGCTTCTGGTGGGAACCGGGCCGGCCGGGGGCGAGACTACGTGTAATCACCAGGCAGTCGCCGAGGCGATATGTGGCGGCGATGCGGCCTGGGCCGAGTCGGTAGCCACTCGCCACATGCAAGAGGCCTACCAGCGGATCCGAAGGTGCCTGGGTGATTTGTACCAGGTGAGCGCAGACGGCTCTCGAAAACCAATACCTTCCGTCAACCGGGCGGATGCTTTTGAGCAGTAAAGACAAAGATAGAATCAGAGGAGTTTCAAATGTCTCTTGAGTTTAGTGCCGGCGTGGCCGATCGCGACATCATGCCGCCAATTGAGATTATCAACAACAGTCTTCACAGTAGCATGGCGCTGAAGCTGGATGAGACGGGCAGTCCGTTGAAAGTGAAGGCGCTGGCGACAGCACGCTCGCACTTATCGCTATCGACAATGTGGGGATGAATGTTGCGCAGGGAGATGAGTTCCGCAAACGCGTTTCGGCGGCGTGTGGGCTTCCGGTGGATCAGATCATCTTCTTCTGCTCCCATAGTCACTCGAGTCCATTTATCGAACCATTGAATCTGCCGCATCCGTATTTTGATTTTGTGTGTGAGAAGGCAGTGCTGGCGGTGGCCGATGCCATGGAGGCGTGCAAGCCCGCCAGGATCGGTTTTGGCACTGCGCATGCCAGTGGGGCATCCTTCAATACCAATCTTCCTTTGGACAATGGCAGGGTGAAGATGAGTCGCGATTATCGCGAGGGATTGTCCTCTAACAAACCGATAGATCCGCGTCTGAGCCTGATACGCGTGGATGACGAGGACGGTAAGCCGATAGCCGGATTCGTGCGTTTCGCGGCCCATCCGGCATGCGTAATCTTCAACGCTCCCATATCGGGGGAATACCCTGCCTACCTCACAGAACGCATGAGCGAAGCGTTCGGTGGGGCGCCTATACTGTTCGGCTACGGTGCATCGGGTGACCTCAATTGCATTCCCATGTTTGGTACAGAGGAAGATTCGCGGGATCTGGGCAATCGCCTGGGAGACACCGCGATACCCGAATTCGAAGCGATAAAAACTCGCAAGCCAGACAGGTTCATCGTTGGTTACAGATCGTTCGACCTGCCGCTTGCTCCTCCGCCACCGGTCGAGGTGTTGGAGGCCGAGATTGCCGAGATAGATAAGTTCTGTGCCGATCTGGACGAGAACCCGGATCTGGAATGGGTGATTGGCATTAATGTGATGAAGGAGTGGCCAGTCGACAAGAAACGCCAGCACGTTGCGCCAATGCGCGAGTGGGCTGTGCGAATGATAGCGAACCATGCTAATTGCGTTGAGCTGCCCAAGAGCTGGCCGGCGGAGGTGGCTGTCGTGATAGTGGATGACTGGGGCCTTGTGTTCTATCCCGGTGAACCGTTCGTGAAATTGAGTCTTGATCTGACCGAACGCAGTTGTCTCAATGAAACGCTCATGATGGGATTTGGCAACGGGGCACTCGGTTACATTTCCTCTCGTGACGACTGCGAACGGGGAGGGTACCAGTCGCGAACAAGCGCACGCTACATCGAAGATGGCAGCAACAAACGTTCGTTGCCGTTCGCACACGGTGGAGGCGAGTATCTGGTTGATCGGTGTGTCGAATTTGTGGCAGACCTGTGCGGGGAGAAATAGACGATGCTCGTGGAATCTTCCGGGTATCTGGGCGGAATCGCAGCCACAGGGATCCCTATTCAGGGATTTCACGGTCATGGCGATCGGATGCTTGTCGGCGGGATTTCGTGGGAGATTATCCAGAAAGTGATCGATGACGGCGCATCGCCCGGCCCTGGTTCTTTGATGGGATCCCGCGAGCGGCCGGGGAAATGGGCAGCTATCCCATTGTTGTGTAGATGCGTCTGTATCACGGGTGTAATTGACTGTGTGTAGATTCTTATGATTTGAACGTCATTAGTCTGTAGTGGAGGCCGAGCGTGAGTGGGTGGCATGTCGACACACGGCCGCATCGTGGGTCGCCATGGTGTCGGCCGAAGCCGCAGGCGGCTCGGATTCTACAAATACATTCACAGTCATCCCATAGCCTGTTGCTGATTGGGTTGGATTTTGTAAAATAGCGGGGCATGGGGTACTCTCTGTTGGTCACTACACGAACAGGAGCAACCCATGAATCCCGCCAAGTCGAAGAATATCGTTCTCAACCAAATCTGCAATCAAATTCCGCGTAATCTTGTCCCGCGGCTGGCTCGCAAGCATGGAGTCGACAAGAAGGCTCGCGGATTTACGCCCTGGTCGCACGTTGTGGCCTTGCTTCATTCGCAGTTGGCTCACTCGCTTTCGCTCAACGATGTTGCCGACACTATGAACAATCACAGCGGTGCCATCGCCGCCATTCGCAGGGCCTCGCCGCCCAGCCGCAACGGGCTGTCACATGCAAACATGGTCCGCAACGCCGACATGGCTGAGGATCTGTTCTGGGCCATGCTGAAACATATTCAAAATCTTCATCCGAAGTTTGGGCTGGGCCACAAATACGGCGGCTTGCCGCGTCGATTCAAACGAACGATCTATGCCATAGATTCAACCACGATTCAACTCGTCGCCAACTGCATCGACTGGGCCAAACACAGACGCCGCAAGGCCGCCGCCAAGTGCCACATGCAGTTAAATCTCCAAACGTTTCTGCCGCAATTCGCCATCGTCAAGGCTGCCAATACGCACGATGCAACCGAGGCGGCCGAACTTTGTGCGAACTTATCAGACGGCGAAATAGCCTTGTTTGACAAGGCCTACATTGACTTTGCCCACCTTTTCAGCCTCGATCAGCGTGGCGTTTTCTGGGTAACTCGAAGCAAGGACAACATGGCGTATCGCATTGTGGGACAGCACACGGCGCCCAAGGGCAATATCCATAACGATTGCCTCATCGAGTTGACCGGCCAGAAGTCCAGCGATGCATACCCGGCCTTGATGAGATGCGTGATCGCTACGGTCGAAGTGAACGGCAAGCCGAAGGTGATGACGTTTATCACCAACAACATGACGTGGAGCCCGAGCAGCATTTGCGAATTGTACAAAAGCCGCTGGGGCATCGAGGTATTTTTCAAGCAGATCAAGCAGACATTGCAGTTGGCGGACTTTTTGGGGCACAGCCAAAACGCGATGCGTTGGCAGGTGTGGATGGCATTGTTGACGTATTTACTGCTGCGATATATCGGTTTTTTGGGGCAGTGGCAAGGCTCTTTCCGCCGCCTGTTTACGCTTTTGCGTGGCGTGTTATTCAGCCGTCTTGAAATGTTCAGCGTGTTGAAATCCTGTGGGACAGCACGCGGCAGTCCCGAGCCGATAGCCACGCCGCAACAGGCGCGTTTGCCGGGTCTTGAGAGTTCATTGAGGACGAAATAGCGAACCACACATAAAACGGGCATCCCCGCGAGCCATGTTCTAGAGGCCTATCTGTGCATGCAAGAAAAAATGCAGACAGACCTTCTGGAATTCCCCTGCGAAAAACCCCATAATCATTGGCTCAAATGGCCCTGACTTCCCGATTTTGGGGAGTTATGGGATGACTGTGAAATACATTGGGAATTTTGCTTTCAGAGGTGTTGCGTAAACCCAATTTCCATCATTTTGCATTCTTGCGGAGGCGTAAGTGTTGTTGTTGTAAAAGGGTGCAACGCAAACGTGCAAGCTGACGTTTGGGCCAAAACACGCAACAAATGCAACGCTTTTAGAAGTTGTTTGCATAATTCAGCCACCGAAAATATTTATCGCCAAATTACCTGCATCCAAATCCACAGCCGCGGTCAGTATGTAGATGACTGCGCGCTTTCGTAGGGCCTGTCCGCCGAAGGAGGGTCCACCCGGCCGTTCTCGCCCGATTCGCGCCCGTCCTGTTCATAAGCAAGCTCGAAACACGCCTGAATCGTCGCATCCGCCTGAAAATGCAAAACCCTCGCGGCCGCCAGAGAAAGACGAAACAACAGCCACACTGTCCCGCTTTGTTCCGCTCTATTCCCGGTTTATTCAAGATCAACTTTTCGTTTCATCAGATCAGGAATCGGGGGACGCTTAACTTAGTAAACGCTTCAAAATCGCGAATCGGCGGTTTTTGGAGCCGTGATTGGTGGTTGGTCTGTTCGCGGTGGCACGGGATGTGCGGCAGTGCGTCTCTGATTCGTCTCCGCCGATTTTGTTCTCGCGGGACCGGGTCGGCTGGGGTTCGTCGTGGGGGATTTGGGATCGAAGGTTTCCATGTGGAGTCGGAGGAAGAAGTCCACTACGCTCTCGCCGTAGAAGTTCTGGTTCTTCTCGTATCTATGAGTGCCTGTTTTGGCATAACTATTTCGGTGGACGAAGTATCCGCAATAGTCGCCGCTCAGGCCGAAGACAATGGCGTGTTTGAACCCCCGCTTCTTCGCCGCCGCTTTCAGGTCGAGGCCGATCTGGGCGCAGGGTTCACCGGGGAGGCTCATGATGAGCGTATCGCCGAGAATGATCTGGTGGAAGCAGCTCCGCTCCGGTGCCATGAGCCATTTCAGCGGTTCCTTGGTTTTGGGTGGTCGCGGCATGTCCACAAGCCGTGTCTCGCAGCCGACCTGCACGGGGGAGGTGCAGTGGATGGTCTTCTGTAGGGCATCCACCCGTTTGGCCATGAGACGGCCTATCTTCTCAGCCTTGTCGAAGCCACCCTGATTCGGCTCGGGGCATCGCGGTCTCTGATCCCCCACGCATCCGTTCGTGAAAAGGGCCGTTGCGCCGGGATGAGACTTCTCGAAGGTTCGCTGGAAGGCGCCCGGGAAGTCGGCCGACACGAGCATGTTATCGCTGCCCGTGCACGTGGGATGGGCTGCGTAGTTCACGAGGACGCCCTGGAGCTTCCCCGCGAGATCGGTAACCTTGATGACGTACAGGTCGGGATCGGTGACGCCCCCTTTTTCGCCGCGGTTCGAGTGGAAGCCGTCTTCTGCGACGCGGCCCACGCCCAGTTTCGCCGGCGCGCGAGTGCGCCAGGCCTCTTCGAGGCCGCTCCGCAGTTTTCCGAGAAATTCCTCGTACAGGTCTTTATTGAAGGGGCCGCACGTGGCAAAGATGAGTGTATTGAGGGCGATGTTCCCCGACGGGCGCGACAGGGCGCCGTACCCTGCGTGGGTATGGGTGGCTGCGAGGATAACCTGATCCGGCTTGAGGGGAACCCTCTCGGTGATAACCCGCTGCAGATCCTCGCGGAGCTTGAGGGTCACGCCGACCAGATCGAGGGTGATGATGGCCATGCGCGTCTTGGGGGTTTCCAGGACCATGAACTTGGCGAAGATCGGATCGTGGACACCCTGGCTCGGCCGGTTGAAACGTCTTCCGTACCCCGCCAGGGGAAGCCCTTTGATCTTGGAGAGAAGGTTTCGCGAGGCAAAGCCGATCTTGAGCGGCGCATCGGTCGCATCGGCTGCGTCAGCCGTGGGCGAGAGCAGAGCGACGAGGAAGAGCAAAAGTACGCAAGTTCGCATGGCAGTCCTCTTCATGCCAGACGGGCGGAGAAGACTCATACAGTATTTCAGACTAACTGATGTGAAACTGATAGCCATTTTGATTTTGTACATCCCACGGTCGAGAGGCTTTCGGCAGGCTGCACGGTGTTTCCGTCGCCCGAGGTCCGCCCCGATCCGAATGTGTGTAGTGTACTTTGAATCCTATAGGGTTTTCAAAGGTCGAGTGTTCGATGGGCCATTTGCTTTGCCGGCGGTCTTCCGTTCGCCGGGTGACACTAATCGAGGCGTTAGCGATTGGGGCTGATGGGTTGCTTGCACGATCAGCCGGCCATCGAACGAGCTGGATTGGGGCAACTTCCAAGATGGCACAAAATCCGCATGCCGGGCGGACTGGCCAAACTTACACATAGTTATCGATAGTGACAAGATACGTCTGTATCACAGTATTTGACCGATTGGGGCATTTCTGCGATAATATAAGTTCGTCGCCGTAATCGGTTGTGCGTAGCGAGCATGTTTGCTGTATTATCGTTGCTGCTGCCTGGGATTATGGATTTTCGGCGGGTTTGGATACGCATTTGACAGGTTCTGTAGAATAGAGATGAAACGCAATAGCCCTGATTGGTTGAGCAGTGCGGTGATGTACGAGGTGTATCCGCAGTCGTTCCTCGACACTAACGCTGACGGTATCGGTGATCTTGCGGGCATAATTGCCAAGCTGGACTATATTCACGGTCTCGGCTGCAATTTGCTGTGGGTGAACCCGTGTTTCGAGTCGCCTTTCCGAGATGCGGGATACGATGTGAGCGATTTTCGCAAGGTGGCGGGGCGCTACGGTACGAACGAGGACATGCAGGAATTGTTCAAGCAGGCCCACCGTCGCGGTATTCGCGTGATGCTGGACCTGGTAGCGGGGCATACGTCCATCGATCACCAGTGGTTCAAGGAATCAAGCCGCCACGAGGCCAACGGCCTGGCCGGCAGGTACGTCTGGACCGGCAACTGGCTGGAGTGCGAAAAGGGGTTTGTCAACGGGCATGCGGAGCGCAACGGCACGTACATGTCGAACTTTTTCTGGCATCAGCCTGCCCTGAATTACGGATACTACGAGCCCGATGCCGATTGTCCGTGGCAATTGCCCATGGATCATCCTGACTGCAAGGCAACGCTTGAGGAACTCAAGGGTATCATGCGGTTCTGGCTTGATATGGGGTGCGACGGTTTTCGCGTGGACATGGCCAGCTCGCTGGTGAAGAACGATCCGGACAAGAAAGGCATCACCGCATTGTGGGCTGATGTCCGCAGTATGCTCGACGCGGACTATCCCAATGCCGCCATCATAGCCGAGTGGTCAGATCCTGAAGTGTCGATACCAGCCGGCTTCCACATGGATTTCATGCTACATTGCGATAGCGATGAGTACACCACGCTTTTTCGCGCTGAACCGGGTCGAAACGTGCTGTTCGATGATATGGGCAGGAGCTTCTTCGATGCCGATGGCGCGGGCGACATATGCAGGTTCATCGAACCGTACTTGAAGCATCTGTCTGCTACGCGGGGGCTGGGATATATCTCCATCCCGAGTGGCAATCACGATCTGCCGCGGCTTGCAATGGGGCGCGACGAGGATCAATTGCGTCTGGCGTTTGTGTTCTTGCTGACTATGCCCGGCGTGCCCGCTATATACGCCGGCGATGAGATCGGTATGCGGTATATCGAGAATCTTCCGTCAAAGGAAGGCGGGTACAGTCGCACCGGCAGCCGCACGCCGATGCAGTGGGACGATTCGCCCAATGCGGGGTTCTCCACAGGGACGTCCGAGGATCTGTATTTGCCCATCGACGCTGATCCGGGCAAGCCCACGGTGGCCAGGCAGGAAGCTGATTCAAAATCGCTGCTGAACTTCATTCGTCGGCTCATATCGCTTCGTCACGAGAACGCAGCTTTGGCGGGAGATGGTGAGTTTGAGGTGATCCACGCACGCAAGGGTGAGCTGCCGTTTGTGTATGCCAGGCGGGATGGAGATGACAGGATCGTGGTAGCGATCAATCCCGGCCGCGATGCCGTGGAGACCTCAATTGAACTCGCTTGCGCGAGCGATACGCCCCAAGCTCTCATCGAGACCGCATGCAGCCTGACGCCAGACTGCGAATCTGCCAATCTAACAATGCCAGGTCAATCATCCGCCATCTGGCGCGTGTGATTCAGGGGCGATTCACTCAACATTTTTCTTCCATGCTTGAGGCTATGATATCGTCTATGTGGCCGGTGGCTACGCAGATCGCGGTATCGGCGCCGCCGTAATAGAGCTTGGTTTCGCCATCGTCTTCAATAATCGCTCCGCAGGCGAATACCACGTTGCCCACGTCTCCGATGCGTTCGTAGTCTTCGCGGGGAGAAAGCAGCGGCTGAAGCGAGCGCCCCAGCACCTTGGCGGGGTTATCCTTGTCGAGCATAACGGTACCGACGCGGTAGATAGGCCCGGCCGACGTCATCTTGACTCCGTGATAAATCTCCAGCCATCCATGTTCGGTGAGTATTGGCGGAACCGATGCGCCTATGCGGAAACTGTCCCAATAGCGGCTTCGCGGCGCCATAACAAATTCGCTTCGTCCCCAGTGCAGCAGGTCCGGCGAGTACGATATCCAGATGCTGCCCCTGCCATTACCGATGGGGCGGTCAAGGCGGGCGTACAACCCGTTGATTTTCTGCGGGAACAGGACGCCGTCTTTGTTGCCTGGTCCGGAGACGTATCCCACACGCTGGTAGTGTTCAAAATCGTCGGTTGTTGCAATTGCTATGCGGTATCCGTGACGGCCGCACGTTGTGTACAAGCAGTAGTATGTTCCGTCAATATACGTTATTCGGGGGTCTTCGATACCGTTCTCTTCCCATTCGGCAAACGGACCTTGCTGAGCTGGAACCATGCATGGTTCGGGGTCAACCTTGAAGCTATAGCCATCGTTGCTGCGTGCGAGGGCGAAGAATGAATAGCCCTGCTGCCCCTCAACGCGGATGAGCAGGAAGTAGTCCGATCCAACTTTGACGGGGCTCCCGTTGAACACGGTATTGCACCGATAGGGGATATCGTCGAGCGTGAGGACCGGGTTCTGCTCGTAGCGGTGCAAAAGGTCTCGTCCGGCGGTAGCGCACATATCAGAACTCCTTCTTGCTGTCGGCACATATTTGGAAGAAATCGCTCAGATCGGCGGTTCCTCTGCAGATGCAACTGTCCGAAGCTCCGTAGTAAAGGACAACCGTTGTCTCTTGCAGAAACGCGCCGCAAGAGAAGACCACGTTGGGCAGATCGCCGATGCGTTCGTATCTTTCCCGCGGGGAAAGGATAGGCACATTTGAGCGTGCCAGCAGTTTCGACGGGTCTTTCAGATCAAGCATCGCCACACCCAGGCGAACCAGCGGGCCGGCGCTTGTGTGCTTTTCTCCATAGTAGATCAGCAGCCAGCCGCAGTCGGTTGCGATTGGCGTGCAGGCCGATCCTATACGGGTGCAGTCCCAGTATCCGCCTCGCGGCGTCATTAGTTCTATCGCTTCTCCCCAAAACTCAAGGTCTTCAGAGAACGTAAGCCAGATGCTTTGGCGATCATCCGGGCGTGTGAGCAGTGCATACTTGCCATTGATCTTCTGGGGGAACAGGATGCCGTTCTTGACGTCCACCTGCGAAAGGTAACCCATACGCTCGATGTTCTGGAAGTCTTGCGTCTTGCAGAGTCCCACTCGCAGACCATGATCACCTTCTGCCGCATAGGTTATGTAGAATGTGTCATCCAGTGGCGTTATTCGGGCATCGCGCACGGAGACATTCTCATACATCGCGTTTGGTCCGGAGTTGAGCGGCGCCATGAACGGTTCGGCGTCCACATCGAAATTAACGCCGTCATCGCTCAATGCGCGGTGAATGCGGCAGTGGCCTTCGAGTGTCTCGATTGTTACAAGCAACAGGTACTTGCCTTCGAACATGGTTACGCCGGCATTCCAGATATCGCTACAGCGGAAAGGGACATCGTCCAGTCCGATAAGCGGATTGTGGCTGCAGCGTGTTATGATGTCGTGTCCACGCTTGAGCATGCTCTTTTCCTCATGTACCGTGCACTCCGGCGGTGGCCCGCGCCGATTATCCGCCGGATTGTTGCGGGATTTTTTGGATAATGGTCTATGAATTAGGATATCTATCTGTAAATATCGGCTTTATGACGCCTGGACGTGAATGCCGATTTCGCCAGAGCAGTTGTTCTTTGTGCTATCCTGGTCTCGGTTCATGCCGCCAGCCAAGTATGGTCGAACATGAGGATGAGGATGTAGTGGTTGTCTGCGTCGCTTGTGGGAAGCTGGCCAATATTTGTGATTTGTTGCTCAGAAGGGAATCTCTGACGTTATGAAGAAGTGGCACAAGATATTGATTGCGGCGCTCCTGTCTATGGCAATTCTTTCCGGTTTGGCGGTCTATTCTTTCGATTGGCTGTGTGTGGGAGGCCGGAAGAAGGGATTGGAGACGCCAAAAGATGCCGGTAGCGTGTCTTCATCGCTTTTCGGTCTCAAATCGGTCGTGAATGTTCCCGGAAACCCCATGGTCTGCAAGTGGGAGCTTGTTCATATGGTTCCCATGGACAATACCGTCAAGTACCCCCCACCGATGAAATCGGTAACTGTGGCCTCGATGACGTACAAGGACCATGCCATGCGTGAGAGTGCCTTGGCAGATCTCAAAACCATTACCAAAGACACGGTGTGGCTGCCGGATAAGTGCACAAGCAGTATTATTCCCGAGTGGTTAAGCAGATCGCTTGAGAAGGGCTTTGGACGCCTTGTCGTCAGCGACAAGGCGCAGCTTCGGTGTTTTGAGACTTCATCCGCCGGTCCGCGGGGCAAGATGTTTGGGATTGCGATCGCCCCGGCCGATGGTGCGGAGATGGTGCTGTTCGTAGCGTCCGAGGGAGTTCGAATAAGCACTGCGCAACTGGAATGACCGTGCTCAGCGGCAAACGCGCCGCGGTATCGTTTCTCTAACTCATCACCCATCTGCAGCGCTTAGGACAGCCGGCGGGGGGAGTTGATGGTGATTCGACAAAACCTCGGCCCCTGATTGAAAAATCAAAAAAAGATGTGCCCCAATTGTGTAACACAGACGATTTGCCGCGTTGTTGCAAGTTTCGTAAACGGTAAGTGTCTGTTTCGCAGCCGCGTTGTATCGAGACGCGAAATTGCGAGCGTTTTCCGAAAAATGCAACATATGCAACGCTTT
>CBDUQP010000046.1:0-23181 GCA_965369385.1 uncultured Phycisphaerales bacterium | reverse complement strand
CAAATGTGAATCCGCTCGCCGTTCGAATTAAATAAGGCACCGTCCCTAATTATCGCGTTCTGATCGGGCGAGGCAGCTTTGCGGATCGCCGGATTTGCGCCAGTGGTGGGCTTTCTCATTTGCAGGCATGTTTGCTATACTGCTCGTTAGATATGCAGATCGACGGTTCCAACGTTAACCTTTCCAACTTCCTGGGTGGGTCTTCCTCCGGCGGTTCGACGTCTGGCGATGGGGCGATACTGGCCAAGCTGCTGCCCGAAGAGCTGATGGACCTCCCGATCGGTTCGTGGATAGAGGCCAGGATGCTCGCGGTGCGGGGCAGTTTGGGGATGATCCTTGTCGATGGTAGAAGAGTTCAGGTCATTGGCAATTCGCTGCCCTCTTCGGGCACGCAGATATCGTTCCGCATTGCGCAGCAGTCTGGGCAGTATCTCGCGGAAATCCAGACCACTCGGGCGGTGAATACTGGCGATACTGGCGATGTGCTTCGCGATATGGCTGATTCCGGCGATCAGCAGGTGGCGGGAAGCCAGAACATAGTGGTTGGTGATAAATTCGCGCTGCGCCAGCAGTTACCATTTGGGATGTCTTTGGTGGTCGATTCGGACAAAACTGCGGCCGGCGCAAATTCGCTATCACCAGTTGCACCTGAAGGTGCTGCTGCGGCAGGCACCCATGGGGCACCGGGCGTAACGCCTGATGCCATAGCGGTGAGTATTATTGACGGACGCCTGCCCGCAGGTGCCAAGGCTGGCCAGATGCTTTCTGCTACCGTTATAGGGGCTTCGGCCGACAAGGCTGTTCTGGATATGGGAGGCCAGCGTTTGTCGATTCAAACTCCCGTTGCGCTAATGCAGGATCAGAGTGTGACTGTTCGCGTTGTGCAGGTGTCGCCCAATGCGCTTGTTGAACTTGTAAATACCGCGGGCGACCTGAAAGCGGCCGCAGCCGTTACGCTTGTGGATGGGCAGCGAGTTGGGGCGAATGTCGTGGAGCAGACGGGGCCTGAACGTTTCGTGCTGGAGGTGCAGGGCGCGTTGCTGGAGGTAGAGGGCAAGGCGATGCCGCGAGTCGGTACGCAGCTCGTACTCCAAGTCCGCCAGACGCCAGCGGGCATCACGTTCCATGTTGTGGATGTTCCTCTTTCCCCCCAGCGGGCGGCTGAGGCGATTGTCCAGAATGCGGCATCAGTTTCCAGCACTCCGGCAGAGTCGTTTCAGATACTCCAGCAGTTGCTTGCGCAGTACGTTCAGCAGCCCGCGGTGCAACTGCCTGGCCAGCTCGCCGGCGAAATGGCGAATCTCCTTGCGAGGATCCAGCAGGTTCTGCCCACCAGTGAAAACACCAATGCCGGTACCATAGGCGCGTTTGCCACAGATAGTGGAGTGCTCTACGAGGCGAAGCTTTTCGACATGGCAGAGACGATGCCCGACGAACTGGCTGCTATGGCAAACGGTGACATCAAGGCACTGCTAATGCGCGTGGCGGCGCAGGTGCAGACGCTTGGCCCATCGTTTGAAGGTGCCGGTGAACTGCTCGACCGCGTGGGAGAGCAGCTTTCCCACATAGAAACACAGCAGGCGGCCAACATCGTTGCCCGTACGAACTACGATGCATCCATCATTGATGTGCCGCTCCTCGTCAGTGGGCAGATCTGCAATGCGAGGCTTTCGGTGAATCCGGACAGCTCGCAGAAAGACCCTGCCCAAGCGGAGGCGGATTGGCCCGGTTATGCCATCTTGCTGTTGCTTGAGCTGCCGCGATTGGGCGCGGTGCGGATAGACGCGCACATATCCCAGGAATCGTTGAATGCCCGGTTCTACCTCGACAAGCCGGAATCGCTGGCGATTATCAAGGGGCAAATGGGTGAGTTTCGCGAGGCGCTTTACGTTATGGGATATGAACGCATATACCTGGCGGCAGAGTTGCTGGACAAGATATCACCGCAGCGGAGGAACCGTTTCGACATGCTCTCGACTCCAATGCCCGAAGCGGTCAACCAGGTGGACACACTTAAATGAGCAAGATCAAGGCCGGAAAAACACGCCAAACGCAGGGCCCGCGCCCCGATGCTCAGCAGGTGATCAAGATCGCCCGCGACAGGGGCGTTCCCATAACTGAGGACCGCCAACTGCTCAAAACGCTGGGGCAGATAGAGCTCTACCAATCGCCGGAGGTCTACCGGGCCGTGGCGGAGATAATCAATTTCGTTTACAAGGCCGACGAGCTTTGCCCCGCCCCTGCCGCCCCGGCGGAAGCCCAAACCGTGGATACTCCCGAAGGCACGGTGCGTCTTGATGGTGTTGATTTCTCCGGCCTGCATCCCGAAACGCTGGCAGACCTGCCGATAGTTCCCCCCGCCGATGAAGACCAGCAGGACTGACGTTTTGGTGGCGGATTCACTTTATTTGCAATAGTGTGCAACTGATTTGTTTCGCGTTTGGCTTCCGCATGAGCGTATTGCCCCTTGTACGATCCTCGCGTTTGAGGTAATCATTAAGGCAGAATATTAAGCCACGTTTGGCCTGGATAAGGATTTACAAGTATATGACAGCACAGAACGCAGACGTTGTTGTGGCGGGGCACATTTGCCTCGACATTATCCCATCGTTGCCGGAGACCAAAGGCGGGCTCAGCGACTTGCTTGCGCCAGGGGCGCTTGTCAGGATCGCAGGCTCTGCCGTCTCTACCGGCGGGGCGGTGTCTAATACCGGACTTGCCTTGGTGAAGCTTGGGGCTTCGGTGAAGCTCATGGGCAAAATCGGCAATGACATGTTCGGCCGCGCCGTGGTGGATTTCGTCAACGGATACGATCCGTCGCTTGGAGATGGTATGGTGGTGGACGATAGCTCCCAGACCTCGCACACAGTGGTAGTAAGTGCGCCGGGACTGGATCGCAGTTTCATTCACTGTCCTGGGGCGAACGATACCTTCTCCGCCGATGACATCGATTACGATGGTCTCGCTGGGGTCAGGCTGTTCCACTTCGGGTATCCATCGCTGATGGAGAAGATGTACGAGAACGATGGAGCTGACCTTGAGAAGATGTTCCGGCAGGTGAAGGCTTGCGGCGTGTCTACATCGCTTGATACCGCGTTTGTGGACCCCGATTCCCCGTCCGGCCAGGTGGATTGGCGCGGCGTTTTGCAGCGCACGTTACCATACGTTGATGTGTTCGTGCCGAGCATAGATGAAGTGCTGGCGATGCTGGATCCCGGGCGTTTCGAGAGCATGCAAAGAGCGGCCGCCGGTCTGGATATCACTACGCAGGTTGATGGCGAGTTGTTGGCGGAGCTTTCGGACAGGATACTGGCAATGGGCGCGGCCGCGGTCATGCTGAAACTTGGCGACCAGGGCGCTTACCTGCGGACATCGTCGGATGCGTCGCGTCTTGATATCCCGGTGATTGCAGGCAAGGGCGACGTGCAGCAGTGGTGCGGCCGGGAGATTATCTCGCCATGTTTCCAGGTGGATGTTGCGGGTACGACGGGTGCGGGTGATTGCACTATCGCCGGTTTCCTCCAAGGCATGCTGGAAGGTATGGACCCTGTAGATGCCATGACGCTGGCCACCGGTACGGGTGCGTGCAATGTGGAAGCGCCTGACGCCACGAGCGGTATCAGGACGAGTGCGGAGATACACAGCCGCCTGCAGACGGGATGGGTTCGCAGGGGAGTTGATATCACGCTGGGCGGCTGGCAGACGGACGCCGCTACCGGAGCGATGATCGGACCGAACGACAAGACAAACAAGTAGCTTGAACGGGAGCATATATTCATGATTACGAAAGAGCAATACGCAAAGGCACGCAAGACAACTCTGGACATGCTGGCGGACGCCTGTATCGATCTGACGGAGGTGGAACGCGAGAACGTTGAGGTGGCGGATTTTGGCTTGGACGAGCTTGAGATTACCGGCCTGCAGATTATCACGTACGAGAATAATGATCGCTATTGTGCCAAGGAGCTTGTGATGACTCCGCGGCAGACCTGCCCGGAGCATCGCCATCCGAACCTGCCCGACATGAAGGGCAAGCGTGAGACATTCCGCTGCCGCAAGGGGATTGTGTGGCTTTACGTGGAAGGCGACGCAACTGATGGCATCAAGGCCAACGTGCCGGCCAGCGGCGACGGCGCATACAACGTGTTCCACGAGGTCCAGCTCCTGCCCGGCGAGCAGTACACATTGCAGCCGAACACGCTGCACTGGTTCCAGGCGGGCGATGACGGCGCGATAGTGTCGGAATTCTCATCCACCAGCCGCGACGACGCCGACATCTTCAGCGACAAAAGAATCAGCCGCACCCCGGAAGTAGCAGAGTAGGGGCGAACCAATGTGCCTGCCCGCCGAAGGAGGGTCCACCCGCCGCGCACGGCAAATTGGCCGATGGGACAGGTGCGAATTCTTGGGGCCTGGGGAAATCGGAAAATGGTGCAAAATGTTACATTATCTTGTGTTTGTGCACCTTATTACCAATTCGCTATCCGGCTGTTATTGAATATGTTAGGCTCAAAACCGGGCTGCCCTGTCGCCGGGTGTGTACCATTTTCGCATAGCGTGCAAAACGCCGCGTTTTGGGGAGTTCGTATGAGTAGCCGAGGCCGAAAAAGTGGAAAACCGCCCATTTCGCTGCAACAAATCCCGCCCCAGCGGCCAGTATATTGATATATGACTGCGCCCTGCACCTGCCTGTCCGGCAGGCAGGTGGCTTCAGCTCCCCGTTGGTCGTTTGCTGTCAAACCCCGGAGGGGTGAAGAGCGGTTAGCCGGGGTTGAGCGATCCCGATGCACATCGGGAGAGCGAGCCCCCGGACCCCAAGCCAAAAAGCATCAGAACCCCGGAGGGGTGGCCAGAGAAGCTCAGTTGCACAGATAACGCTTGTCATATGGAATACCGTGTCGCTCGAAGAACACGATGAGTTCCTCTTCAAATGTCACCCGCCGATGGTGTTCCTGTTGTCGGCGAATATAGGCGGCCACGCTATCGAGTTGGGAAAGTGACACGCTGAACGCGGAATATCCGTCCTGCCATCCGAACTCTGATATTGCTTGGGGGCTCTGGTGAAGCCATCGCGACGAGGCGGTCTTGACTCTTCTGACGAAATCCGACACAGCCATGCTGGCTGGTATTATCGCTGCCAGATGCAGATGATCCGGTTGGCCATTGCATTCTGCCAGGCTCCCGCCGATCTCACGGGCTATGCCGCCAATGTACTTGATGGTGCGGGAGAGTATCTCAGGCGTGAGCCATGGGCGCCGTCCCTTGGTGGCGAAGACAATATGGTATTGCAGGCTTGTGAATGACATGGTGCATCTCCCTTGTGTAGATGTGGCGTTCAACTGAGAGCCTAATTATCCTTCATGGAGTTTGCACGCAGAAATTGCACAAACTTCTCTTGCCACCCCTTCGGGGTTCTGTTTTCTGGGGGGCTGGGTTCCGGGGGCTCGCTTCGCTCAACCCCGGCTAACTGCTCTTCACCCCTTTGGGGTTTAACGGCAAACGGCGAACGGCGAACGGCGAACATCGAACATCGCACGACGAACGGCAAACAGCAAACAGCAAACAGCAAACGACGAACAGCGAACAGCAAACGGCGAACGATACTGGCGAACATGTGGGTTCGCCCCCGCGCTCTATTCCCCCAGCCACTCGGCCAGGGCGGATGATAGGGATATCAGGTTGTTGATGTCTCGGCCGAGGGGGACGGTGGATGCGTAGGCTACGGGCCTGCCCGCGTCTGCGCGGCCGTGCGTTCCACCGACTCTGCTGGTGTTCTGCGATATCTTTGTTGGCGGGAATCCCAGAAACAGTTCGCACGGGTCGAAACCGGGCTTGTTGTGTATGTCTATGTGGCTGGCGAAGTCTGGTGCCTGCTTCGGATCGGTCCACCATGGATACGCGAACCAGCGGCCGGGCTTGGCGATGGCCAGCAGTTCGCCCGAGTTTGGATGGTCCAGATGCAGAAGTGCCATCTCACTGCGGTCGAGGACGGCATCGATCCCGTCAATCGTTCGCAACACCTCGGTCGTCGATGCGATGTCGCTTTCGTTGCGGACGTAAATGTGGGCGATTTCGTGATCGCACATGGCAAACGCGCGGGCTTGGGGCATCACTGGGTAGGCCATGGCCTGTACGTGTCGCAGCTCCAGCAATCCGGTCTGTACGAGTGCGACGTTGGGCAATATCGCCGGGCCGGTGGTGGCCGCGATGGCGTAATCACCGAAGATTACCACTTCAAACTGCCCGCTCTCGGCCGCCTGGGTAAGCTTGGCGATCTGCTTCGATAGTGCGTCGAGTGCCTTGGCTGCTTTGGGGGAGTTTGGCCCGTGACGTTGCAGATCATAGTCTAGCGTCGGCAGGTAAGTGAGACACACATCGCATGCCAGATCCTTGTCCAGCATGATCTCGCAGGTGGCGTCTGCAATCCAGTCGCCGGCTTTGCTGGATGCGAGTGGCCCCCAGTAATGTCGGAGCTTGAACGAGCGTTTAAGCTTTCTGCATAGCCACGGATAGAGCGATTCGGGATTACTGTAGCAGGTCTGGATCATCCCGCCGTGGTGCTTGTGGACCGGCGCTGGCGACAGGACGATGTCCACATCTTCGCCGATAGACTGCTGCCAGAAGAGCATCGCTACCTTGCGGCGGGCGTCTCGTACCGCTTTCCAGATTCGCTGGCCGGTGACGAGATGTGCGGACTGCTCCCAGAACATCGCCTTGGCTAGATCACGTTGGAACAGGCCGTTTGCGATCATGCCATGCTGGTTTGGCTGGCGTGCGGTGCGGAAGCTGGCCTGCACGGTGCACGTAACGGCCGGCATTACGGTCTGGATGGGCATGAAGTCCATATCCATCCAGCGGACGGACTGGTCATGTTCCTTGCTGAGCAGGTCATATCCCAGGGCGGCGACCTGCACGACCAGCAGTTTCTTTCTTGCGTTTATTCCCATGTTTGTTTCGCGGATTCTTGAGTGCTTCGTGGTTTGGAGTGGGTTTGTTCGGTCGTCTGTCTTTGAACCCCAACGGGGTGACAAGCGGTTAGCCGGGGGTCAGCCGCGATTCTGCTTCGCTCGAAGAGCGATGCAGGAGTGCGGTGCAGCCCCCGGAACCGATCCCCAAAACGCCAGAACCCCGAAGGGGTGGCTAGAGAAACTTCTGCGGTTGGTTCAGATGCCCAATAAGCTGGCGATTTGTGAGAATCATTTGTGTGGATTAGCAGCCGGGCGTCTCCCCCCGCCCCTTCGCGGCGGGTTTTGGAGGGACGCTTGATCCGGGGGCTGCGCCGCGATTTGCATCGCGGCTGACCCCCGGCTAACCACCCATCGGACCTTCGGCCCGAACCTGCCTGTCCGGCAGGCAGGCGGCAAGAAGCCAGCAAGAGTTCCGCATTCATCCCTGTCTGTATTTCAACCCATCTGCACATGGCAATCTCTGGTCAATATCGTTACCTGCTATCAAAGCAAGTGCAACAGGAAGCTGCTATAGCTGCTTTCTGGAAGCGAACTGCATTAGCTTGCGTAGAATCGTTTGCCCAGTATAGACGAAATCGGCCAGCATATCAGGAGGGCGGCGGCGATTATCCATCCGCTCGGCCAGGCGATAAGCACGGCGGCTGCCTGATAGATCAATAATATACGAATAAGCGTACCCACGAGTTTCTGCCTCTGAGGGGGCGACAGGCGTTTCAGGACGGGCAGCTTCGATGTTTCGGTCTCGTTGCGTGCGAAGCCTGTGACAAATGCTATATAGATACCAACGCAGCAGGCTACTGTAAGAGCGATTGTGTAGTCACGGCGGCCGCTGACGCTTGGGGCAACAGTGGCGCCCAGCATCACGCTTATTGCCCTGCACGATCCCATCAGCAGTTCGGGTAGTGGCATCTTCCAGTGTCGCAGGGCGTTATACGCCAGGATTACGATTGCCAGCATGGTGGCCAGTGCGCCGGTGAGCATGCTGGTAGAATATGCTACTGTCATGGCGGCTGCGAACAATGCCACGGCGGCGAGGGCTGCTTGGCGAGGTGGGATATGCCCTGACGCGAGCGGCCGGGATGCTCGGTTGCGGCGGTCTTCCGCAATGCCGATCAAATCGTTGACGATCAGTCCGAAGCAGTAGAGCAGCAGGCTGACGACAATTGCTGGTATTGCATGGGGAAGCGTATTGCAGCCCAGTGAACTTCCGGATGCCAGGACGAACCCCGCGACAGGATCGCCGGGGACCGTAAACAGGTTGGGCAAACGAAGAAGTTGCAGCCATGCGGTTATCTTCGCGGCCGGCTTGGGGGCTGAACTGGTTTCGGCTGGCTCTGTCATTGTGTTGCTATCGTTGGAACACATGTGGGTCCATTGGTTCGATATCGAGCTGGGGTTTCCAGTTTGGCGATTGCGAGTAGAAGGCCATTGCGTTGCCGAAGACTATTTGCTGGATGGTTTCGCGGGTGTGTCCGTCATTCTGCATGTGCCTGACAACTTTCGGCAGGGAGCATGGGTCCGAGATTCCCCAGTCTGCGGACCCGTTGACGGTTATACGCTCGGAGCCCCACTGGCGGACAATATCCGACACCCGCTGCGGGGTGAGTTTGCTTATCGGGTAGACGGTCATGCCGAGATAGCAGTCGGTCTGGCGCGAGATTGCGATGGTCTCTTCGGTATTGTGATCGATTACGATCTTGCTCTGGTTGGCGTTTTCTGCCTGGATGATTTCGACAGTGCGTTTGGTTCCGCGCAGTTTGTCGTTGTGCGGCAGATGTATCATTACGGGCATGTCGCGCTCGGTTGCCATGTTAAGCTGGCGGACGAACGCGCGTTCTTCGTTGGGGGTGATATTATTGAATCCGATTTCGCCAATGGCGACGCATCGCTCGTGGCTGAGATAATCATCCATGCCCGCAAGCACTTCATCGGCTAGACCGGTGTCTTCGGTTTCCTTAGGATTCAGGGAGATCGCCGCGTAGTGATCTATGCCGAATCGCCTGGCGCGGACGGTCTCGAAATCGAGTATGAGCTGGAAGTAGTCGAAGAATGTTCCGGCGTATCTGCGATTATTGCCCATCCAGAAAGAAGGCTCTACGCATGCTCGAATCCCTTCGGCGTACATGTCTGTGTAATCGCCACAGGTGCGAGAGTACATATGGATGTGCGGTTCGATGATTATCATGCGGGCATTTCCGTATTTTTCGTATTTTTCGTATGGTGAGAACTCTACCGCCGGCGAGCCAGCCGTGCCTGCATCGATATGGTATGAAAAAGGCCGGCCCACCGCAAAGGGTAGACCGGCCTGGGATGAGTATTGATGCTGACTGGCGAACCGCCGGGCCAGCGACTATCCGCAGCCGCATGACTCCTCCAGCCCCTTCGGGGCGGGGTTTCTAAAGGGCAGGGGGTCCGGGGGCTCGTCCCGATGAACGTCGGGACTCAACCCCGGCTAACCGCTTTTTACCCCGTTGGGGTTCAACGACAAACGACAAACGACGAACGGCAACGGCAGCTGCAACGGCAACGGCAGCGGCAAAGACGCACAACTCACAACTTCCAGCGTACAATTCACGATCATAACGACAGCCGATTCGCTATATCTTCTCTTCCATCAGGTTTACGCGGGTTACGGTCTTCTTGCGTGTGTCGGCCTTGAGCGTGACGATCTCGAACGCGCCCAGTGTGATCTTCTCGGAGATTCCGGCGAATGGCAGCGAGACGGTAGTGGTGCGTTTCTGGCCTGTAGGCTCGAACAGGCGGATGATCAACGCGTCGCCGTCTTCGGACTTCTTCAGCACTGTTGACTGCACCGCACTGTCGCTGAGCTTCACCATGGTTCCGGGTTTCTCGCCGGCGCCACTGGGGAAGAACGAAAGTGCCATGGGTTTTTCGTTACGGGCTTGTGCTTCACGATCAATAGCGGCCAGCCGCTGGGTTGCCGGCCCGGCGTTTACCCAGAATCGGTACAGACGCTCGCCCTGATCACTCCTGGGCGAGAACCTGTCATCGGGCAGGAGCGGTTTGTCGTCGATCGGGTGGCAGGAATACGCGGGCGAGCGGAGCAGCGAGAGCCTGACTTCACCGTTCTTGCAGTCTGAACCATAAATGCCATCGTCGATGCATGTTAGTGCGGTACTACGGGCTTTGGAGACGGCCGCCACCCACTTGTGCGTTACCACTTCGTCGCCATTGTTGGGCAGGTCTTCGACGCCGTATGCAACCTGGCCTCGATAACCGGCGTCCTTGTCTGGTGTGGGGATCGACAGCTTCAGTATGCGGTCCTTCTCGTTCCAGAAAACGCGGGTCAGTACTTCGATCTCGGTTGAGTGTTTGGACAGCAGATAGTGCTGGCAGATGAACGAGTTCTCCCAGCCGAGCAGAACTTCGATAACGCTTCGGGCAGGTCCGTCTTCGATAACGCGCACGGCGTCAAGTGACTGATCGCCACGTCCGGCAAGCCAGCCCGCGCGTTTGCGGCTCAGAAGCTTGAACTTGCCCGCGGGTTTGCGGTAACTGCGTACCCTCATGCCCCAGGGATCTTCATCATCGAGCATCACGATGGGCTTGAACGCGCCGGGCTTCACTTGCTCTACGCCGCCGACTGTGTAGCTGTCAATGAAGCCGGTTTTCGCGTTTATGACTACCTTGTGAGCATCGGTCTTGAAGGTGATCTTGCCGTTGGTCGCCTTAAGCTTCGGCTTGGGGGCTGCGGGCAGCACTTCGGCGCGGCAGTCGAAGCGGTTCATGCTGCAGGGGGCCAGTTCCGCGGCGAATGTTACGCGTTTACGCCAGTCAAGGTTCAGGTTGCTATGTTCGTTTTCCACCTGTGAGGGAAGGGCCTTGTTGCCCTTGTGGACGACGAGGTTGGTGAACGAGCCGGTGAAGTTCATGTTCTGCAACTGCATTTCGCATTCGACGATTGTCTTCACCGGATACGGATGCGGATTGTAGACAAGGACCGGAATATCAGTGCCCTTGGCGACTTTTTGGCCCGATGCCAGCGAGAAGAACGACCGGGCCTTCAGACGAGAGAGTATGTCCAGTGCATGACCGGCCATCATGAGTGCATCTTCTTCCGCCGGCGCGATGGACGAACCGGGCAGGATATCGTGGAACTGCATCGTTGCCAGGTCTCTGCCTGCTTCGGCGAGTTCTTCGGCGGGATATTCCATCTGGGTGAGCTTCCATGCAGCGGTTGCCATTTTCTCGGCGAGGAACTGATCGTTCTCCATCTGGCGATGTTTCTGCTTGATGCGAATCTGGGATGTATAGCATCCGACGGCCCATGGATTGAGATCTTCGCGGCGCACGGGCAGCTCATCTCGCTTTTTGGCTACCTGGGCGAAGTACTTCTCCGGCGTGGAGTGTACTATGTTCACGTCGTCGCGATCGGCGATCATCTTCGTGACCTGCTGGAGGTCGATGCGGGAAGGTCCGCCGCCGTGATTGCCGACACCCCACAGCACGATGGCTTCGTCGTCGCGCTCGTTGGCATCGATTGTCTCTTGAGTCTTCTCGCAGGCCTTACCCATGAAGGACAAATATCCGTCAGGCTTGCGTTGGGCCATTATCTGCGATCCGTCATATCCCTCCCACAGGAATGCGTTTTCGTCAACCTTGCAGAAGTCGTCACCCGGGCGTGTGAAGAGGTAGGAGTCATACCCGCTCTTGGCGAGAATCTGTACCAGTCCGCGGGTGTGTCCGAACGGATCAAAGTTTATTGCGGTAGTGGGGCGGACGCCGAAGTGCTTGTCAAAGTAACGCCTGCCTATGAGAGCCTGACGGACAAATGATTCGCCACTGGGCATGTTGCAGTCCGGCTGAAGGTACCAGCCGCCCATGATATGCCATTTTCCCTGACGGACGAGTTTCTGGATGCGTTTGAACAGTTGTGGTTCGTATTCCTGCACCCAACGGTAGAGGATAACTTCATTGTGATTGAACACGAACCCGTCGAACTCCTCGCAGAAATCGGCGGCAACGCGGAATGTGCTGATTGCTTCGGCGGCACCTTCTTGCCACTGCCAAAGCCATACCGGGTCAAGATGGGCGTTACAGACTAAATGTATTGTCTTCATGTCAACTTCCTCAAAAATGACACCCCATACAGGGTGTCATACTAATGGTGGATTAACAGCGATTGCGGCTCCGTTTAGATGCTGTGCCGCATGATACAAACGGTTGCCCATCCTGTGCAATAGGTGTTGGTTGTTTTTTTAAAAGGTCTTGCGTGGCAGGCAGGTTGCCGTTCGGTCTGTTTCGTACAGATTTGCGAATAAAAAAAGGCCGTCGACAGCGGAAGCCATCGACGGACCTATAAGAAGTACCCCTACGGGGAGTCGAACCCCGGTCTCCAGGATGAGAACCTGATATCCTAGGCCACTAGACGATAGGGGCACGTCGTAAATATCGTAAGGGACAGCGTTTGCTGCTTGGCCTAGCCCGCATTCGGCGCGGGTACCTGAAGGAGGAGGAATGATATCTCTTGTCCGGTAGCGAGTCAAGCCGAAAAGTCGCAGCCACCTGAATCTATAGACGACTCTAGCAGCCCGTTGAAAAAGCCATTCCTGCTGCGCGGGAGCCCTCCTTCGGCGGGCAGGCCTTTCACCTGTGCGTCTGCGTCACAAAAACTCGACAGTTCACCGGAATTGCCTTCGTCTCCTTTCCTTGGTGCTCGGCGAAATTCCGCGCACTCGCGACGGGATCGATTCTTCAGCGGACTGCCAGGCTGGATATACCATGAGTCCAGTAGCAAGATGTAAACCCACTGGCCGCACTGAACCTGTAATCCTTGGCCTGATCTCCAGCAGTTTTGCTTGAATAGTCCCTGCTTGGGCAATTTCGAGTTGCGTGTCATGCAATCCCTGATTCCATCAGGACGTAGGCGGCTGACGACAGTAGTGGGCGGAACTGAGTTTTCATGGCGTCAACAAGGCCGATGTGCCGATCATTCCTTTGAGGCGGGACGGCCCCGGTCGTCAGAGGTGAGTTGTCTGCTATCAAAATCAGCGTGAAGTTTTTTGTGGACAAGACTAGACAGGTAAGTGATATCAGGTTATAATAACAACAATAGTGGGAAGTGGGATTCTGGGAACGCAAACTCCAATCTATCCCTTATCATACAGTCAACGAAGTCTTCTCGCTATATCTACTATGTAATTCTGATGGATATTCGGGTTAGTCGTGATCCTCATAAGTGGGTTCCTTGCCTCCGTGATTCGTGACGATGTCGTTAAACATGTAGGTGTGTTACGTGAAGTAACGAAAGGATTTGTGGAAACATGAGCAGAACTATTTTTGTATGTGCGGCTATGGTCGCGATGTCGGCCGTCGTGTGTGTGGGTGAAACTATCAGTATCGATCTGGATTCTCCCAGTTCATTTGACGCAGCGGCATTGCTGAATCCGGGCCCGAGCGTTCAGATTGACAGCTTGGCTCCTGGCGGCGATGTCAATGCCATCTCAAGCGGACGCGATGCAGTGGGGGAGTATAACATCGTGTTCTTTTCAGTGGATCGCCAGACCGAAGGGATCTCGGGGCAGTACCTGCCGCAGGTTGCCGGATTTATGGAGCTCTCGGGGCAGTCGGCGTTTAACCAGCAGGCAGGTGACGTATATGTGACTGTCGATCCGCACGGCACATATATTTCGCCGCCGGATCCCGACGTGAATCCTGGTCAGCTCGGTCTGAATCAACTTCAGACTAACCAGAATAGCCCCGGACTTGATCCGGTCACATGGGCGTACCTCCCGGTCGCAGATGGTGTTGCTCAGGACAACCTCGATGCGTTGTCATTCGAGGAGTTCGATCTCAACGCTGACTTGGCTGAAGATCGGCCGATTTATATGTCATTTGCGCCCGGTACGATTCCTGCGGGTTTCACTTCTGCCGATATTTTGGTTTCGCAGATGGGAGCCAATGGGCGTGAATTCGACTTATTCGCCAGCTATGCGCAGATGGGACTGGATCCCGGCGATGATATCGATGCTCTTGCATTGCTTGACATGAACGATAACCAGATAGCCGACGACGGCGACTTTGCGTTGTTCAGCCTCGCCAGGGGATCGCCCACGCTGATTGCCAATGATTGGTCCGGGGCGGATATCTTCATTACCGGGTTTGACAATGCGAGCGGAGTTCGTTACGGGCATAGGGGGCTCGGTGTGGAGTTCGATGGCGAAGTGGATGCCCTTGAAGTTCAGATCGGCCAAGCTCCAGAGCCGATGACATTGACGATGCTGGCCGCCGCAGGGCTCATGGCGATCAGACGTCGCAGGTTGGTACGCTCGAAGCAGCAGCAGTAGTATCGCCCGCTGACGCTGCAATACAGGCGAGTACAGAATAAGACAAGGCCCGGGACATAAGCGTCTCGGGCCTTGTTGCGTATCTGGTTCTGCGGCGGCAGTTGGTCTACTGTTTCTTCTTCTTACGCTCGGTATGAATCGGTTGAGTGTGTTTGGCCTTTGTGGCCTTTTTTGCCTTCTCTGCCTTTGTGGTCTTGCCTCCGCGGGGTTTGCAGCTGTCGGGCGGAAGGCCTATCAGTGTTCCTTCGCCTGTTTCCATGCAGCTATGTCCGGCTTCCATGCGACATTGGCGAACTTCCTTTGCATCCACGATGATCTTCAATGCCTCGTCGAGGCTGTCGGTTATGGTGAACAGGTCCAGGTCGTCGGCATCGATCTTGTTGTACCCATCGTTGAGCATAACCTTCTTGACCCATTTCTCCATCCCGGACCAGTACTCCTTGCCTATGAGCACAACGGGGAATCGCTCGGCCTTTCCGGTCTGGATCAGGGTCATGGAATTGAAGAACTCGTGCAGCGTGCCGAACCCGCCGGGGAAGCATACGAACGAGCATGAGTACTTGACGAACATCACGAGTCGCGCGAAGAAGTAGCGGAAGTCAAGTCGCACGTCATGATACGGGTTGGCGGTCTGTTCGTGTGGAAGGGTGATATTCAGCCCGACTGATGTTCCGCCCACGTCGTGTGCGCCGCGGTTGGCGGCTTCCATTATGCCTGGCCCGCCTCCGGTGATGATCGCCAGTTCGTGTTCGCATAACATTTTCGCCAGTTTGCGAGCCATCACGTAGTACTTGTCGCTCTTTGGCGTGCGTGCGGAACCGAATATACTGACTGCCGGGCCGATATTGCCCATGGTCTCGAAACCATCGACGAATTCGCTCATGATCCGGAAAACTCGCCACGGATCGTTGTCGG
The DNA here is from genome assembly GCA_965369385.1 of uncultured Phycisphaerales bacterium. Taxonomy (GTDB): domain Bacteria; phylum Planctomycetota; class Phycisphaerae; order SM23-33; family SM23-33; genus CBDUQP01. The sequence continues at coordinate 7,991 of CBDUQP010000046.1, read as the reverse complement.
TAAAATTGGTGTTAGAGTCCATGTTCACTCCATTTATGGGTATTGACATTTCTCAGGTGGACCATATTGGTCTGGCCATTATTCTTATATCCTTCCATGCACTGCATCGCGAGACGCCGGCGTCAGAAAGCGTGTGCATCTATATGTATGATCGGCATATAGGGCGAAAAACTGAGGGAATCCTTACAAGGTCTGTGGGAACCGGAGTTGTTGCCGAAGGCCCGGAGATTGACAAATCAGCTCATTTCGTGCCTAATGCGTCGTTGCTAACAGGAGAAAACAGGTGCATAGACTGATACCGGCTATATTGTTGATCGCGTTTCTGGCAGGTTGCGGCGGCGATTATAAGTTGACTGTGCCCGACTTGGTGACGCCAACGTCTAAGGGCGTGGTTGTGGTGGCCAGGCTCCAGCGTAACGATTTTTGGATTATTGACTTATCAATGAAAGAGAGTGCTTTGCGGTTCCGGTTGGAAGAGGGCCAGGAGCGAAGTGCCCACACCGATAAGCTGGGATACGCGGCCGTGCGGTTGGGCACAGGCCCAGTTGCGGGCACGTACCATGTGACGGTATCTCTTCAGGATACGCAAGGCGACGAAGCGCAGACCATCGCGCCGGTGTATGTATGGACGCCCGACAGTGCATTGGTGGCGGTCGATCTGGACAGTCTTCCGGTTCGCAGGGTCGGGGCAAAACCATGGGAGTTTCCCAAGTGGTTGCAGTGGAAGAAGAAGGACCCGGCGAAGGATGCTCGTCTGAAGGATGCTTGGGATGCGGATGTCGTATCGGCATCGCAGGCGATTTCGCATATCGCCGCAGGCGCCAACGTGATCTATCTCACGCGGAAATCTTCGGTTTCTTACGATGATTGCAGGAAGATATTGAAGGCCAACGGCTATCCCGATGGGCCGGTACTCAGGTGGCACAGGGAGCGTTGGCACACTACTAAGGGGAGCGTGAAGTACATTCCCATGATAGTTGTGGAATCCCGCCTGATAAGCCAGTTGCCGGAGATCCGCAAGAGCTTTGCCAAGCTGAAGAATGGCATATGCATGTCGGATCTGGCGGCCAAGGCTTTTGCCGATGCAGGTATGACGCCCATCGTTGTAGGCAGCAATGCTATAGGCATGAAAAACGCAGTCCGGCGTTCATCGTGGGCGGAGTTGCTGGCCAAGGGGCTGTAGTAGTCTGTAACAGGAAAGAGTCAGGTGGCACGCCGGCTGCGCGGCGGTCATGGCGAGAGCCTGCGGGAATTCATAACAGTTAGTGTCGCCGGGACGAGATATTAGTTTTTGCTAGAATAAGAATGGTAGCTGGATTGCAGGCATAATGCCGGCGCCGGGCCAGAACAATCAGGGCCAGAACAATAAGGATGTGCGTTTGTCCATGAGTGAGAAGGATCCGGACAGAATAGTGATCTTTGTGCCGAACTGGGTTGGTGACGTTGTAATGGCGACACCGACGCTTAGGGCTTTGCGCAAACGCTTTGCCGATTCGCACATCGTCTATTTCGGGCGTCCCGCATCGCTGGACGTGCTGGCGGGCACGGAACTTGCCGACGAAATGCTGGTTGCCAAACCCCGCGCGAGGTCTAAAACGCTTGGTCTTCTACAGCTCCGTGGAGTGCTTCGCAAGGGGCGGTTTGATCTTGCGGTGCTGCTGACCAACAGTTTCCGAACGGCGGTTCTGGCGAGAATGGCGTGCATTCACCGCAGGGTGGGCTACGCGCGGGATTGCAGGGGATGGTTGCTCACCGAGAAGCTCTATCCGCTGCGGGATGTGAACGGCAAATACGTTCCGATGTCGGCTATTCACTATTATGCCAATCTTTCCTCGCTCATGGGGGCGCCGGTGGAGTCTCGGCATATGTCGCTGGCGGTAACCCCCGATGCCGAACGCCAGGCGGAGGAACTGTTCGAATCCTGCGAGATAGATCGTCGGCGTCCGGTGGTGATGCTGAATCCCGGTGCAGCCTTCGGAACCAGCAAAAGATGGGGATGGGAACGCTTCGCAGCTGTGGCCGATATGCTGATCGAGCAACGTGACGCACAGATCATAATCAACTCCGCACCATCGGAAGCATTCGTCGCCCAGGAAGTTGTCAACCATATGCGACACGCGCCGGTGCTGGATTTTATCGAGCGTCCCAACACGCTCATGCTGCTCAAGAGCCTGATGAAACGCTCGACATTGCTGATTACCAACGATACCGGAGCACGCCACATTGGCGCAGCGATGGGCATTGGCCTGGTGACCGTGTTTGGAAGCACCGACCCGCGATGGGCACAGATAGACTGCGATCTGGAGCGTATCGTGAAGGTCAAGGTCAGTTGCGGGCCCTGCCAACGCAAGTTGTGCGATCAACCGCCCGGACCTGACTACCATCAGTGCATGGAGATGATCGAGCCCAATAAGGTGTTCGAGGCCGCCTGCGATATGCTTGATCGCACTCACCAGTCAATCACCAGTCTTGGAGCCCGGGTATGAGCGGACCGCTTTGCTCTGAGGCGCTCGCGAGTCTGCTGGCGACCCACGGGCTGGATACTGTCGAAGGTGCTTTCACCTTCAATGATGGACGCGATATGACAATCGCCGGCCTGGGGCATCGCGAGCGAAGAACTCTTACGCTCAAAGACGATCAGGGCACAGAGCACCTCCTGTTCATGAAACGCTACGGCCGCGAGCCCATGAAATGGACACTCGAACGCTGGTATACGTATGGTATGGGCGGAAGCCCCGCCAGCGTTGAACGCGATAATATACTGGCTGCGCAGCGGGCGGGCGTGGAAACGATTTCCGGCGCATATGCAGGGCAGGAGATAGACTGCCTTGGTGCCAAACGTAGCTATGTGGTGCTGACTGCGGTAAACGGTGATGCTCTCGAACAGTGCTTCGCCCCATTCCTACAGCGAAATGCGATGGACAGCGAGATTGTTGCCCGCTTCAGCCGCGATGTAGCGCACCTTGTCACGAAATTCCACCGCGCGGGTTTCGTGCATCGTGACCTCTACACTTCGCATATTTTCATGGATGAGTCCGAAGGCGAATTGTCATTGAGCATGATAGACCTGGCCCGCATGTTCAAGCCGAGATGGCGCCGCGTCAGGTGGTTCGTGAAGGACCTGGCCCAGTTGAAATTCTCCATGCCCGATGCGTGGCTCGACGCCTACTGGGATGTGTTCATGGATATCTACGCAGACGATATGGATGCGTCATTGCGGGCAAGCTATGAAAGTGCGATAGACGCAAAGATCGCGAGAATCGCGTGTCACGATACCAACAAACGCCGCCGCAGGGCAGCCATGGAAGATGGGCAGAAATAGATGAAGATCGCACTTGTCATAGAGCGGATGGACCCCATACGCGGCGGACGCGAGACCTATACTGCGGAAATCGCCGCCAATCTCGCCCTGCGAGGCCACGATATCACGATCATCTGCCAGATGAGTTCATGGCAGTGCGATTCTGCGGAAATCAATACGATAGAACTCGGTCGCATCGGCCGCGGGCGTCTGCAGAAACTCCAGAACTTCGTGGCAGGTGTCCAGGGTGAGATAGCTTCCGGCGAGTATGACATTGTCCACGCTATGCTGCCGATTCCCGGCGCGAACGTCTATCATCCTCATGGCGGAACCATAGAGGGTTCGATGGACGGTGCACTGCGAAGGCGGGGCAAGTTGCTGCGTCCGATATCTCGGGCGATGAAGAACCTTAACCGCTGCCGGGCGGAATCGATGCGTTTGGAGCAGCAGATCGTTCAGGATAATTCCGCATTGTGCGTTTGCGTCAGCCAGCTCATTGCGGACCAGTTCGAGCAGTACTACAACAAGACGAGCAACGTCCGCGTGGTTTTCAATGGTGTCCATACGCCTGATATCGATGGTGCCAAACGCACTGAAGATCGCCAGCGGGTCCGCAAGGGACTGGGCATTGGCGACGATGATCCTGTATTCCTGACGGTGGCCACCAATTTCCCGCTGAAGGGCGTGCGTGAGAGTATCGTGGCGTTCGCCAAATGGTATTACAGCAAGGGTCGCAAAAAGGGCGTCAGCCCCCGGCTTGTGGTGGTGGGGCGGCAGCACGCCGATGGCTACAAACGCATCGCGGCCGGGTATGATGTCGGGCGGCTGGTGGTGTTCGCGCCGCCAACTGATGACATATTCCAGTGGTACGCCGCCGCCGACGCTTTTGTGCTGCTCACGTGGTATGACCCGTGCAGCCTGACGGTGCTGGAGGCCGCCCGCTGGGGTGTGCCATCGATGACTACCCGGTTTAACGGAGCGGCAGCGGCGTTTGGCGATACTGGATGCATTGTCGTGGATTCGCCGAATAACAAGAAGGCGGCCGCCGACGGTTTTGCGGCCCTGGCTAATGTGGACACCCGCCGAACGCATGCGGTTGCGTGCGAGGCGCTTAGTGAAAAGTTAAGTATTGATCGCCACGTGGATGAGCTTCTTGAGGCATACCGCGAGGCGCCGGAACTGAAGTAATGGATAACCCACTGGTACTTTTTATTGTGTTTCCGCTTGTTGCCTACGTTATCGGCTCGACGCCGTTCGGCATGATCATCGCGCGTTTCCATGGTGTGGACCTTCGCGCCAAGGGCTCGGGAAACGTGGGCGCTACCAACGTTGGCAGGGTGATCGGCAGGAAATGGGGACTGGTGTGCTTCGGTCTTGACGTAGCCAAGGGAGCGATCCCGACGTTGATCGCCGGCAGATTGCTGATGGCCGGCGGTGCGGAGCTTACCAATGGCGTTCAGCTTGCGTGGCTAGGCGTGGGGATGGGCTGCATTTTCGGCCACGTTCTCAGTTTCTACCTGAGATTCCGAGGTGGCAAGGGCGTGGCGACATCGCTTGGCGTGGTGCTGGGCGTATTTCCGTACTTCACGTGGCCGGGTCTTGCGGCGTTCGGACTATGGATAATCGTGACCGGCATCAGCCGCTACGTTTCGCTGAGCAGCATATGCGCAGCCGTCGCGTTCTGCCCGCTGCTGCTGTGCTTCAACTGGTTCCTGTATGGCAAATCTCCCGCGGACATCTGGCCGCTGGCAACCTTCGCCGCCCTGATGGCCGCCCTGCTAGTATACCTCCACCGAACAAATATAACCCGCCTGCTAGCCGGCATAGAGAGTAAGATAGGCTCGAAGGCCAAGTGACCCAAATCAAGCCGCGGCTTCGTTGACTGCGCATTCTTGTCCTTCTCGGGCAAGGAGTTATCCTTTTTCGCAATATGTTCTCTTTGTTGCTTTTGCCGGTCAGGATAGAATGGCTAATGGCCTGTGCGGTATGACGCCAGGCGTTTTTGGCATGAGGCATGAGGCGGGAGACACAAAATGTCATCGGATACACAAGTGCAATTGCGGGCCGGAGCGGCATCGGTGGATATAACTCCCGAAATGGGAGTGCAGATGACAACGGCTGTGGTGCGTCCGCGCCCGGTGGAGAGGATCGTTGACCGCCTGTGGCTTTCGGCCTTGGTGCTGGAGTCGGGCGATACGAGAATGTGTATAGTGTCGGCGGATACCTGCTTCATCACTGGCGTGTGGGCCGACCGCATTCGCGAGCAGGTCGCAGAGCAATGCGGGTTCGATCCTGACGCGATAATGCTCACCGCCACCCACACTCACTCCGCCCCTGGCGTGAGCAATATCATTACTGAAGATGACAGCGTTGTGCCCGAGAAGCTGTCGTGGCTCTTTGGCGATCTGTCCTACAATACTTTCTTCTGCGAACGCGTCGTCGAGGCGATTCGTCTGGCGGAAGAGACGCTTCAGGATGTGCAGATCGGCTGGGCCAGCGGGATCGAAGGGCGAGTGGGGTTCAACCGCCGTTGTGTGATGCGTGACGGGACCGGCGAGATGCTCCCGCGGGATATGGCCGATGCCCTGTACGTTGAAGGTCCAATCGATCCTGAAGTTGGAGTGATCGGCCTGCAGACTGCCGGTGGTGACATGCTGGCGGCCATGCTCCATTTTTCTTGCCATCCCACGCACGGATGGGCGGAGGAATGGGTGACTTCTAGCTGGCCGGGCAAGTGGGCTGAGGGATTCAAGGAACTGATTGGTGATTCCTGCACACCGCTCGTACTCAACGGTTGCAGCGGCAATATCCATCAGGTGAACAAGTTGGATCCGACGCACGACAGCGACTACCACACGATGGCAAAGCATCTGATGGAGACCACCGAAGCCGCGATGCCGAATATTAATTACTCCAACCCGCAAGAGTTTGGATACAGATTCCGAACTGTCGAGATTCCATATCGCACGATAACGGACGCTGAACTGGCTGATGCCCAGGCAATGATTGCCGAGTTCCCCGAAGGCACCGACGATCTTGCCGTCATGTGGGATTGGGTGTATGCCTTGTCTCGCGTGGATATGCACAGGCAAATGCAGACCCGGCAAACCTGGCCATGCCAAGTGCAGGTGTTCCGCATAGGTGAGATCGCCTTGGTTGCCTTGCCGGGTGAGTGTTTCGTGGAAGGGCAGCTTGAGATTAAGCTCAATTCACCCACGAGGCCGACGTTTGTGGCGTCCTTGGGCAATGGCTACGTTGGCTACGTTCCTACCCCCGAGGCCCTCGAGCGCGGCGGATACGAGACGCACGTCTGCAACTGGTCCAAACTGGCCCCCGAGGCCCTTGACACGCTGGTGGACGCTTCGCTCGAAATGCTGGCAGAGCTTTTCTGATCCTGATCCTGGGCTGCACACCAAAGCGTTTCCAACGCATCTGTGGCGTTCGAGCTGGTTGTGGCTTCGGCCGGCGTCCTCCTCGCCGACGCTTGCCCCGCCACATCTGCACTGAGACGCTCCAGCGGCGTATTGCGGGATAGTCTTGATTCGGATGGATTGCCCCGATACGGGCGGGGGATTGGTTGACTTGTGGGGTTTGCACTCCTATTCTAATCATTGAAGGACTGGTTAGGTGGTCTGTACGCACAGAAGCGACAGTCCCAGGTGGACAGAACGATGACGATGATGAATGGACAATATCGTGATGCCTTGCGGATAGCGTCGGTTGGTTTGGAGTTCGGCCTGACTGTAATCATTTGTTTTGCGGGGGGATACTGGTTTGATCGGATTTGCGGTACGAGTCCGGTGTTCATGTTGCTGGGCGTGTCAGGGGGGCTGGTTGGCGGGATGTACCTGCTGGTCCGTCAGGCCAGGCGTCTTGAGCGTCGCATGCGGAATGGCAGGGAGTAGTTCTTTGTAACGGCGAAACTGTCGGGTGTGAATATTCGTAAGTTTCTGCCTGCTCCCGATGTACATCGGGAGCAGGCAATTTCATTAGAGTAATTCAAACCTATCAGTTCCGCCTCGACAAAGAATTCAGGACCATGCAATGGATGCTTTCTACGGGTCGAAACCAACACGTCTGCGAGATATCGCCAAGTTGTTGGGTCCGATAGTTGTCATTGGGGGCGCTGGGGTTTATCCTACGTGGTTTATGTATGGGCGTTCGGGTGGTCTGGCAATGCTGGCCGCCGGGTGCATTGTTCTGCCGGTGTTGCTTGTGAGCATCGCAGCCGAGTGGGCGATTCTGGCTCGCAACGTTCGAAACGGCATGTGGTTCGTACTGGCGATTTCGTTTGTTCGGGCTTTGATGATATCGATCCTGGCGGTCTGCGTTGTCAGTGGATTCGATATTCCGCCGGGAGTTACCCTTGCGTGGGTATTATTGCTGTATCTTGCTTCTCTGGCAGGACATGTGAGCTGGTTGGTTAGCTGGTGTGCCGCGAGTGCCACCGAAAGTGGAAACACTTATTGGGATTAGTGTCTTGCTGTGTCTGTAGCGTATTGAACATTATTGTCGGGATATATTGCCGACTTGGGAGTTACTTAATCGCATGCTCGCATCAGGGTATAGTCTGGTTGATCATCTTGGTGACCACCCCTGGCCGGGGTGCGAGGTGGAGCTGTTCGGCATGAAGGTGGTTTGGATGTCGAGCGGGATCGCCTCGATGTTGCTGGTGGGGGCACTGCTGCTG
>CBDUQP010000045.1:0-23191 GCA_965369385.1 uncultured Phycisphaerales bacterium | reverse complement strand
GATAGCGCTTCTATCCCGACTTGACGATCGCTGCGTAAACAGCAGCACCGCAGCCGTCGCCGAGACAAGCCCCAACACCTTCCACAGAGTTACCGCTTCATGAAGAAACACAAATGCAAACACCGTCGCCGGAGCAAGGTTCAACCGATAGATAGTAGAGCACGTGCCAACTTCGTGCCTGGCCATTCCCTCAATCAGCAGAATGTTGGCAACGGCCGAGAACAAACCCGAAACAATTCCCCACATGATGGTCGCCTGAGTCATTCGCCAGACGCCGCCTTCGCTTGGGCATAAGCTGAACACAATCGCCCAAACCACTCCGATCCCAAACATATACAAACCTATCGAACGCTCCTTGCGAGCGAAGAGCTTGAACATCATGTCATTTAGAGCAGCACATATCAGGCTGCCAAGGGCGAGAACAATAGACAACATAACACTATCCTTACTTGGTGATTTAACAGTTCAGTCAGGCGTTACCGGAGCCTCGTATCACGGTGCCCGGAGGGACTTCTGCACGCGTCTCCTACAAAAGCATGCTAGTGATATGTTGCATATATGTCAACACGGCTATCCTCATCCAGTATGCCAATCTGCTGAAATGTCCCCATTGGCGTTGACATCTCTCTGCCCCTAATGTAGTTATGGTTTGCCTCTTAACGCCACGCCTTAAGCCGATTCCACTGAATGCTCGCCTACACCCGGCGACATTAATGTGATGGAATACAGAAAGGCAGCAGGCCGACTGGTCTTCGCTCTGCGAGCTACGTCGCGACAAGTCAAATTCGCCGTTACAAAGTACTAGTGCTCTGTCCCACGAATAATGACCGATGGCAACCTGCCAGTAGAAACTGGCAGGCAAGAACTTATGAAGACTTAACACCCATCAGTTTCGCCGGTACAAAGAACTAGCAATTGCAGTCAGGAATTTCCTCGACTGTCCGCAATCGTCTGGCTTGCTCTGCGGCGAATACCATCATGTGCGTTTCGTATGATTCCTGCGGACCGGACAGGATACTGCTCCGATCACCTGTCGCTACGGCTCGCACGAAGCCCTCCATGAGTCTGTAATCTCCGCCACCATGGCCGCCGTCGATAGTGCCTTCGCTCGCTTTGGTATCGATGATCGTGGTCTCGTCCGTCAGGAAATCCTTATTGTATTGGAATATGATATCACACCCGGCGAAACAGAGTTTCGATAGCACATTGGCGCCAGAACCGCAGGCGTTAAGGATTTATCACCCTGACGCCGCCAGCGCCATTGACTACCCCCGCGACATTGTCCATCATGTCCGAACGGACCCAAAGCCGCATCCATGCACATGGCGAGTAGAACCAAAGGATAACTATGAGCATCATCAAGGATGAACATCGATTCGAAGTAGCAGGCCAACCTGCGTTCATAATACCTGCCGACTCACCGGCTTCGGCTCCTGCCCCGTGGGTATGGTACGCCCCCACATTTCTCGCCAACTCCGCATGCCCCACAGAACGTCATACCTGGATATTCTCACGATTGCAGCAGGCCGGCGTTGCCATCGCAGGGATGGATATTGGAGAATCTTACGGAAGTCCCGATGGACGCCGGCTGTACTCCGCATTCTATGACGAGTTAACGGGCAATCGCGGAATGTCGCCCAAGCCATGCCTGATGCCGCAAAGCCGCGGCGGGCTGATGCTATATAACTGGGCGGCTGAGAACGCCGAAAGCGTCGGCTGCATCGCGGGCATTTATGCCGTGTGCGATATCCGCAGCTATCCGGGAATCGACGGAGCGTCCGAAGCCTACCAAATGCCCGCCGGTGACCTGGCCGGATGCCTGTACGAGCACAATCCCGTGGACCGTCTCGGCCCCCTGGCGGCCGCAAATGTACCGATATTCAACGTCCACGGCGACAACGATGAAATAGTCCCGCTCATGGATAACTCGGGCGAAGTGGACCGCCGCTATTACGAACTCGGCGGATCAACCGAACTGCTCGTCATCCCCGGAAAGGGACACGAAGAAGTGGACGAGTTCTTCTGCTGCCAGCCGCTGGTAGACTTCATCCTGAAGCACATAGCACAGTAGAACCCGGCCCGTCAAACAACCATCCGATAATGGGTGAGGGATGGCGGGGGTCCACTGCTATGCCCAGCCGGTCGTCAGTGCGGAAGGGAACCGCCGGCAGACCCTCCTTGTTGTAAACCGCTGGGATTGTTGACCCAGGCATATCGCACCCCGACCGCCAGGCCGGTGTTGGGGGCATAGACGTTGGCAAGCTGACCGATGAGGAACGCAAAATCGCCATGAACCACCTAAAATGACGACAATTATCGCCCCTTCTGCCCTAAAGGCCTGTACTGGCAGGCTTTACACTGTGGTCTTTTTCTTCTATTTCTCCTTGCCAAACCTTTATAATGGTTTATTATGCCCAATAATGAGGGCGAATAGTTCCGCCCAAACCGAGTGAAGCACGGTATCGCCATACATACTCTATATGTTGCCCGGCATCGCCAGATGACACGGACCAGCAATACGACAAGCGGAGACAACCCAATGTTGCCAAACATCCCGGACGACCAAGCCGTTTTCACCGACGTTCACTTCACCGAAGATCCTGAACCCACAATAACTTACCGCTCCGGACTGACCACCTACCGCGAGACGCTCACCAAGGGGCAGTTCATCGGCCACGGCTTCAACGGGTCGGGATACTGGGGCACTGAAGGCACCGAGACCTACGGGCATGCTGCCCGCGAGGCGTTCTGCGTGGAGATTGGCGGCCAGTTGCTGAATTCACACTGGCAGTGGCAGGGGCTCTCTCAAGAGCAGACCGACAAGGGACTCAAGGTAACCGTCGAGCTCAAACACGAAATTCGCCCCGTGATAATCCGTGTATGCACACTGCTGGACGGCACTGCAGTGTTCACGCGCTGGCTGGAGATTGAGAATCTCGCCGACGACCCCGCCCCCCTGTCGGCCGCCTTCCCATGGAGCGGCATTCTTCAGATCCAGAAAGTGTTCAATCCTGAACTCGTTCACGTGGATTACGAATCCACATACTCGCTAGGCTACTTCGATAACACGCACTGGGGCAGCGAAGGCGACTTCCACTTCAAGCCGCTGGGCGCAGAGGGCACTCGCGTCCAGGGCCGCTACCGCCGCAACAGGCATCGCCACCCGATGTTCGTGCTCCGCAATAACATTACAGGCGAGCACTTCTTCGCGAACCTGGCATGGTCCGGCGGATTCTGCTTCGACTTCGACTGGGACTTCGCCGCAAGCAACCCCAAGACGCACATACTGACATTCAAAGCCGGCCCGGACGCACCCGCACCCATGCGAGTGATCCAGCCGCGCGAGACCGTAACCACTCCCGAGTTGCACATGGGCATGATGCTGGCCGACTTCGACACGGTAGTCCAGGAAATGCACGAGCATGTCCGCAAGAGCGTGATGTGGCCCATCCCGGCGGAGGAATCCGGCCTGATCGAATCCGGCGTAGGCCCAGAGCAGGAGATCGACGAAGAACTGGTGTTCCATGAGATCGATACGCTTTCAGAAGTTGGCGCCGAACTGTTCTTCATCGACGCAAGCTGGTACTCCCCGCCGAATGACGAAGACCACAACTGGCACAATACGGTCGGCGATTGGGAAATATCCACCAAGCGCTTCCCCAACGGTTTCGCCCCGATTCGCGACTACATTCACAGCAAGGGAATGCTGTGGGGCCTGTGGATGGAGCCCGAGCGCGCGGCCGCGAAGTCCAAGGTATTCATCGACCATCCCGAGTGGATTGTCACCAAGTACGATGGCGACAAACAGGGCGGCCAACTCGATTTGACCAAGCCCGAAGTGCTCGAATGGATGGAAACGCAGATCGAGCACGTGATAAGCGACTATGAATGCGACTTCTTCCGCCTGGACTATAACGTTGGCGATATGGGCCCGATGGGCTGCAACACGCAAGACGACTATATCGAAAACACCTACTGGCGGTACTACGAGAATTCTTATCCGATGTGGCAGCGCCTACGTGAAAAATTCCCAAATGTGATTTTCGAGGCGTGCGCGTCGGGCGGCGGCCGCACTGATATCGGACTCGTAAAGTACTTCAACCATACATGGATAACCGACTGGCAGATTGCGCCGGGTTCGTTCACGATCACCAACGGCATGTCGATAGCACTGCCGCCGGAGAAGATCGACCGCCTGATAGGCATGTGCCAGAACGGGCACCGCACGGCCGATATCGACTTCCAGACTCGCCTGGCGATTTTCGTTCACCCGACCATCGGCGGACTCACCCGCAAGGGCCTCGCGCCCAATCCCATCCAGGTGCAGCGCGTGAAGCACACGCTCGACATCTACAAGAGCTTCGTCCGCCCGATACACAACACGTGCCGCATGTATCATCACACGCCTGAAGTGAACCACCCCGGCCCGCACGGATGGGGTGTAATGGAGATGGCGTCAGCAGATAGCACCAAGGCGATGGTGGGCCTATTCCGCCTGTCTGACCCTGCGAGCGACGAATACACGCTTCGCCTGCGCGGGCTGGATGTGTCCCGCAGATACAACGTCACCTTCGACAACACGGGCAATACCTGCGTTGTGGACGGTTACAAGCTGATGCACGAAGGCGTGAGGATCTCAATAGGTTCCGCCCTCACATCCGAACTGCTTCTGATCGAAGCGGCCGACTGACAACGCACCGAACACTCAATACCAAGCACTAAACAAACCCGGACAGAGCAACGCATGACAACACTACAAGAACAAGCCTATCAACATATTCGCAAAGGCCTGCTTGGCGGTGAATGGATGGAAGGAGACTTCCTGTTTCCATCCAAGGTCGCCAAGGAAATAGGCATCAGTTACACGCCGGTTCGCGAGGCGATGATCCAGCTCGTGGGCGAAGGCGTGCTCCAGCAGTTGCCCAAAGCCGGCGTGTGCGTAAGAACGCTGGGCCCGGACGAACTGCGGGAGCTTTTCGAGCTGCGCGGGATTCTCGAAGGCGGCGCGGTCTGCCTTGCAGCACAGCGCATCAGCGACGAGACCCTCGCGCAACTCAGCGCGCTTATGGACCAGCACGAGCAGGCTGTTGAAAAGCTGCGGGCCAGCGGATGGGACCACACACAACAGGACCTGATGCTGAACCTGGGCACCCTTGACCTGACGTTTCACCTGAATGTCATCGCGGCCGCCCAGAACCAGAAAATGATGAAGATGATTAGCGACCTGCATGTGCTGACGCGAATCTTCCACAGGCGCCTGGAAGTGAAAGGCGACGAGTTCAGACGCCAGACAGAGAAGATTATCACCCACCACCGAAACATACTCAATGCACTCAGCGAGCATGATAGCGAAAAAGCCCATGAATGCATGCTGGCCCACCTGACCTGGGCACAGGATTTCCACATGGCGGTAACGAATGCCAAATCAGGCACAGATGGGCTCATTCAGCCTTTCTGAACATAACGAACATGGATTAACCGGAAGACACAATGACACTTGCCCAGAAAATATCGAACACGCAAGTCGCCGAAGGCCAGGTAGCAATATTCTACCTCGCACAAGCCGGCTTCGCGTTCAAGACGCCCGGCGGAACGGTTCTCTTCATGGACCCGTACCTGAGCGACTGCTGCGAGCGGATGTTCGAGTTCAAGCGAATGATCCCGCCGGTAATCAAGGCCGGCGAAGTTCAGTGCGACATCTTCGCCTCGACACATTCCCACGCGGACCATCTGGACGCTGACGGTATGGCGATTATCGCAAAGAACACAGACACCGTATTCCTGGGCGCAGCCGACTGCCGCGAGACTTATGAAACGCTGGGAATCGACGATGGCCGCGTCACGATTATCGATGAAGGCCAGGAGTGCGTGATCAAGGATATCACGTTCCGCGGCATCTATGCCGACCACGGCGACCTGGCACCCGACGCCATCGGCATGCTGATGACCATCGGCGATATCAATATCTATAACGCTGCCGACACATCATATCAGCCGGAAGAGATTCTGAAATCACTCGGCGAGCCGGTGGATGTGATGATCGCGCCGATCAATGGCGCGTTCGGAAACCTGGACCACAACGAAGCGTGCAAGCTGGCGGCCGACGTTAAACCGAAGGTGGTAATCGCCAGCCACTTCGGAATGTTTATTCAGCATGGCGGCAGCCCGTCTGCATTCTTGGCAGAAGCCGAAAACCTGCCGGCCGGCATCACGCCTGTTGTGCTTGCACCGGGCGAAACGCTCATCTACGACGCCGAAGACGGAATAATCAGCACCGAGACAATGAAGGTAGATTTGTAGCATCAGGCCGGCGATTCCGGTGCATTCCGGAAGCTCCAGACGCGATGCCGTGGTTTTGAATCTGAATCGAAACACCGCAATGCGAACAGACCGTGTAATGCACGCATAATGCAGTTAACTGAAAGAGATAAATAATGGCAACCATGAAAGCCGCCCGCATCTTCGGAGCTAACGATCTGCGAATTGTCGACGTGCCCGTGCCCGAAGTTGGCGCGCATGACGTGCTGTGCAAAGTCCAACGCGTCGGAATCTGCGGAACCGACTACGCCATCTATACCGGTGAGTTCTCGTTCGTGAAGAACGGGAATATCAAGTTCCCAATGACGCCCGGCCACGAGTGGTCGGCAACTGTGGCCGAGGTAGGCCCGGAAGTGACACGCTTCAAAGTCGGCGACCGGGTCGTCGGCGATACATGCGTATCGTGCGGCCAGTGCACGCACTGCCTGCTGGGCAACTACGGCAACTGCACGAAGATCCGAGCGGTCGGCACGGTAAACACGTGGGACGGCGCGTACGCGGAATACATTATCATGCCCGAACGGCACATGTTCCACCTGCCGGAGGCCGTCTCGTTTGATGAAGGCGCGTTTGTGGAATGCGCCGCCACCGCGCTGTACTCGGTGAAGATGGCCGACGTCACCATCGGTGATACGGTGCTTGTGCAGGGTACCGGGCCTATCGGCATACTGGCCGCTGAGCTGGCGAAGATACATGGCGCTTCCAAAGTGTTCATCACGGGCAGAAAGCCCTTCAAGCTGCAAGCGGCGCTGGATCACGGCTGCGATGTTGCCATCAATACGACTACCGACAATACGGTGGAAGTCGTGAAGGACCACACCGGCGGCAAGGGTGTGGACAGGGTTATCGAGGCATCGGGCTCTATAGAGCTGTTCCGCGAATGCTTCGATCTGGTTCGCATCGGTGGAACGATATCGGTGGTCGCCTTCTATGAGAAGCTCATGGACAACTTCGATATCGACAAGTTCGTATTCTCGTCGGCCACCGTTCGCGCGGTCGCCGGCAGCCTGGGCATGTACGTGCCGATACTGCGGTTGATGGAGTCCGGCCAGCTAGACGTAAAATCGTTGATAACTTCTCGCTACAAGTTCGCCAACGTTCAGCAGGCCATGTCCGATATGAAGGACAAGAACGAACAACGCATCAAGCAGATTATGGAGATGTGATTTTTGTAAGGGCGTAACCAACGTCTTGCGAGCAGCAGAGCAGCCGACAGAAACCGCACATTCTTCAGGAATACATAACAATGAATACCCCGTTTGATACGAAAAGCGGCGATTGGAAGATCGCCTGGCCCGGCCGGGTTTCGAAACATGATCTGGTCTACCTGACCCCGCCGCCGGACCCCATGCAGGGCATCCCGCTGGGCAATGGCGAAATTGGCGTACTTGCATGGACCGAAGGAACCAAGCTGATCCTCGCGGTCAACAAGAGCAACCTGTGGGATGATGGTGCGGGCGAAGATTTTCGTAACTGGAACTGGCACCAGGAAGAATTCAGCACCACGCTGCGCCACGCCTGCCGAATTATCCTGGACTTCGAACTGCCCGTATTCGACACGTTTTACCTGTCCGACTGCGACAGCCGACTTTCAATCGCCGATGGTACGATGACGATCTCGGTCAAGGGGCCGTTGGGCTCGGTGAAGGTGACGGCGTTTGTCGGCTATGACGATGGCGTGATTCATTGCGACGTTGAGCATTCCATAAAGGATGCCCCGCCGGTGAAGGTGACGCTGGAGCGGTTCGGCTCGCGAGCTTTTGCGCACTGGTACCAGTTGCGAAACCGCGACGCTACACTGGGCCTCGAAGGCACCAAGGCGTCTGTGGTGAAGGATTCACTTTGCATAACGCACAAACTCACGACGGGCACATTCGCCAACGCCCTTGCCTTGTCGGCTAGGCCCAAGGCGAAGGCAACATATAAGAAAGAACACACGCATGCAGCATCGATAGAAATGGCCGGGCGAAAGTCCGATTCGTTCTCGTTCGTCGCCTGCGTGACATCCCCATTGCAGGGTGGCGCGGCCGGTGTAGCCAGAAGCTTGCTGGCAACTGTCCGGGAAAACAGTCGGTCCGCCATCCTGCGACTTCATAAGGCGGCGTGGAAGAAGTTCTGGCAGAGATCGCTGATGGAATCCGGCGATGACTACATGGACAACCTGTGGCACCTGACGATGTACTACGCCAACGCCTCGCAGCGCGGCGAGTATCCCGGCAGGTTCATCAACGGTCTGTGGGGCTGGAGCCGCGATGTCCAGAACTGGAACTTCTACTTCCACTGGAACCAGCAGGAAACGTATTGGCCACTGAATGCCGCCGGCCACCATGACCTGGTGGACTCCTACCTGAACTACCGGTTCAACTCCCTGCCGCACGCCCGCAAAGACGCGAAGGAACACTTCGGTTCAGACGGTGCGTTCATATCCGATGTTTGCGAACGCCGCGGATATAATTCCAAGAGCGAACTGCACAACCACACGCCTGTCGCCCAGATCGCCATGGAGTTCTGGCGTCAGTATGTGTACACCGGCGACGAGGAGTTCCTGGCAAACAAGGCGCTGCCGTTCATGCTGGAAGCGTCGCGTTTCTTCGAGCCGCTTTTCCGCAAAGAGAAAGACGGCAAGTATCACGCCAAGGACGGCACTGCGTACGAAGGTTGGATTCGCCTGAAGGATTCGCTTACCGAGCTTGCATGTGCACGAGTGCTCTTTGGCGCCACGCTGGAAGCTCTCGAGATTACAGGCACCGAAGAGCCTCGCGCCAAGAAGTGGCGAAAGATTCTCGAAGACCTGGCCCCGCTGCCGGCAATCACGGCCGACAAGCGGGCAATCGAGAGCAAGAATGGAAAACACACGCTTCTGCTCGGCCAGTTCAAGGGAGATCAACTGAAGTCCGACAAGGTCTTCTCTGCCGGCTTCGGCAAGAAGGAAAAGAAGTACATCGTTTCTCGCTTCCCGAAGGACGAGATCGAAACGCCGGTGGCCGGCACGTACGGCGAGATCATTCGCGACATACAGGCCGGCGTCACGCCCCAGGCCCCATATTCCGCCGATGACATGGATCACTATCCCGGCATCTTCCCGTCGAGCGAACTGTGCTCCGTTTATCCCACCGGGCTGGTGGGCATCAAGGACAAGGACTCGGAGATCTACGATACCGCGGTCAATACGCTGAAGATGTTCTGCCCCGACGGCATGGGTTGGGAGGTTCACGCGATCGCGCTGGCGCGTCTCGGCCTGGGACGCGAACTTTCCGAGCTGCTGCCCAACTTCGTCGAACGCTGGCAGCTCTACATTAACGGCTGGGGGCACTATGGTACGCCTTCGGCAATGTGGCCTGAATCCGCGATCAGATTCTCCAAGGGCATCATGCGCGATGCGAGCGTCAGCGACTGGAAAGAGCAGATGAAGCCGGAGAACAAGTTCCGCGGGTCGCTCTGGGAGTTCAGACACATGGGAATGGAGTCAATGTCTGTCCTTTCGTGTGCAATGAACGAATCACTGCTGCAGAGTCATGATGGCGTAATCCGAATCGCACCGGCAATCGCGCCCGGCCAGTCTGCACGCTTCACGCTGCACGCTGTCGGCGGCTTTGTGGTGTCCGGTGAGATAGTCGATGGCGAGCTCAAGTTCGCCGCGATCCGCAGCATCAAAGGCGGCGATTGCACAGTTGAGCTGCCATGGAAAGCCACGTACATCAGCCGCAAGGGCGCCAAGGCCGAGAAGCTCACCGGCAAGCAGACAACCATCGCACTGCGTAAGGGCGAGACGGTAACGCTTACCGCGTCGGCCGGCGGAACGAAGAATCTGAAGATTACCCCCGTGAAATACGAGAAGAATAAACAAGCCAAGTTCAGCAAGAACCGCATCGCATCGCTGGGCTTGGAGAGAATGTTCTAAGACACTGTGAAATGTTCTGATCAGATAATGAGAAGAGCATAGCGATATTCAGGATGGCGAGGTTGGCATTAGCCAGAAGCTTGCTGGCAACTGTCCGGGAAAACAGGCCGGCCCGCCATCCTGATGTTTTATCGCAAAAGCGACACCGGAATCGCCACAGACAAATCTTCAAGACTCCTCAACAATAAGTTCAGTTCACGCGCGACTGCAATAGTCATTGCCATCATTCGATAAACTAAAATGGATACTGCCCTCAGAAGAATGAAACAAGCTGAAAATCCAAGGATCTAGCAGCCCCGCCAAGAATGGACTTATAGTCCAAAATGAACGCTCGTCTCGGTCGCTGTCGACTTTTGAGGGATGCGCCAAAATGGAGCAAAACTCGCCCTGCCACCGCTTCGCAAGTGAGATGAGCCTGCACAAACTGTCTCTCCGTCCGATAGGGACAGCTTGCCAGCACTTCTGTCAAGAAAACTTGCCACAAAGCCACGTGAGATATTGCAAGGATCGCGATATCGAATATGATGCCCTGTGAATTAACATATATTTGGAGTGAGTCATGATTGAGATCGTAAACGGACTGTTTGACCGTATGGTTATGCAGCGAACGAAGCAGGATGTATCGGACGCAGATATAAGCGGCAAATGCTCCACCAGCGGCACGGTGGAAGCAAAGGTCACAAAGAAGGGCAAGACCGTGAAGGGTTTCGCCTGGGTTGCCATCGGCACCGCGGCCAGGAAGCAATTCACAGCCACGCTCAAGGGCCTGCCCGTCGGCGGCCCGTATGACATCCGCCTGCGCATCAAGCCGAAAGACACCGCAGCCACCGAGATGCTTGAGATCAAAGATGTGCTCGTGGGTGATGTGTGGATTCTGGCTGGCCAATCGAACATGGAAGGCCTGGGGCGTCTGCCGGGGCCCAAACCCATCAACGAAGTGCGATGCTTCTATATGGATGATCGCTGGGCACCGGCTGAGGATAAGATCCACGAATTATGGAAAGCGGTCGACCAGGTTCACCATGGCTATGGCGCGTGCGACCGAGGTGTCGTTGGCGTTGGCCCGGGAGTACCGTTCGGGCAGGAGATGTTCCGCCTTACAGGCGTTCCGCAGGGAGTCATCTCTTGCGCACATGGCGGAACGAGCATGCAGCAGTGGTCTCCCACTCTGAAGCGTCTCAAGGGCAAGAGCCTCTATGGGGCGACGATCAGGCGATTTCTGAAGAACGGCGGCAAAGTAGCCGGCGTCATGTGGTATCAGGGATGCTCTGATACAGGTCCCGCAGACGCGCCGCATTACACCACTCGCATGAAGAAGCTGGTGGCTGCCTTCAGGCGGGACATGCACGATGAGAAACTCCCGTTCGTGCTGGTGCAGATCGCCCTGATATACAGCAATCAAGCCCCTGCCGCATGGAACAGCATTCAGGATCAGCAACGCAAATTGCCCGAAGTGATTGACAACTGCCTGACAGTGCCCGCGATTGACTTGTCTCTGGACGACTGCATCCACATCAGCACCGAAGGGCAGATTCGCCTCGGCGCGCGGCTGGCGGATGCGACCTGCGCCCTGACCAAGCGGGCAGCCGGACATAAGAAACCCATCACGCTCAAAAAGGTCACCATCAAGCAGGATAAGAAGTTCGGCACGTACGTCGAAGTGGCGTTCGCCAATGTCGCCGGCAGGCTCGTCAGTGGATCGCGCCCGACCGGGTTCTCACTTGCCGACTGGGCGGGGCAGTACCAGTTACAAATCTATCGCGTAGACCTGAAAGGCAGCCGGGTCATTCTGTGGACTGACGGCCTGTCCGCCGAAGCCGCGCGGTCTTACTGGCTGCACTACGGCTTGGGCACTTCGCCATACTGCAACATCACAGATGAAGCGGACAGATCACTACCTGTGTTCGGCCCGCTTCCGCTGGGCATACCCAGAGCAATGCTACCGTTCCTGACCAAAATGCGCACGAGCAAGCTGCTGCCGTCAGCAGGCAAGCTGCACAAACTGTCTTGCCCGGATACGTCCGATCCGAAACTCAGTCTGGTGACTCGCGATTTTGGTGGTCCGTTCTGCCAGCGTCACGAAGAGTTGGAGGCCCACGGCGAAGATGCACTGATATACTTCGCGTTCAAATTCAGTTGCGAAGAGGCCATGAAGCTGAAGTTCCACGTCGGCTATGATGGACCGGTCAAGATATGGTGCGATGGCAAGAAGATGCTGCACGATCCCAACGGAACTAATCCAGCCCTTGCGGATGCTGCCAGTTTCGACGTGGCAGCTTGTGAGGGTACACATGAGATGGTCATCGCGATGGCCAGTAATGAAGGCAAGGCTTGGGGCATATTCATGAGAGCATCCAGAGCAGACATACCCCGCAAATGCCTGTCACTCGGCCCCACAAGCGTGAGCCTGCCTGAGTTCATGGCATAATCGAACACTCCGCATAGAAACGCAAAAAGCGAAGTCAGTCATAATCGACTGCCTTCGCTTTATTTATGCAATACGCGCGACAGGATTCGAACCTGTAACCTCCGGTTCCGTAGACCTTCGCGAGTGAATTTGCAAATCGTTTGTTTTCAGCAACTTGCAGCAGACTAAGGACATACATCCTTCAGTATTTCCTAACATATACCACACATTACACATGTTGTCAAGATTGCAGGGGACATTTTAGGGTACACTTTTTCAGCCCAAAACAGCCCGAAACCGGTGTCTGACACCGAAGGTTATTGAGAAAGGCCTTCCTTGATCCAAGCCCCATGGGGAAATGACGGAATTGGGGAGAATCGATAGAGGGCTTGACAGCTTCTGTTGTTGCGTCTATTGTCAAATGTGGGTTTATAATAGGCGATGAATAGAATAGACGTACAGACCTATCTGCAACGAGATGTTCGGGACCTCGCTCAAGTTGGGGATGAACTGGCTTTTCACAACTTCATTCGCGTATGTGCAGCTCGCACGGGGCAGTTGCTGAACTTGGCCGATATTGCCCGTAATGTTGACATCAGTATTCCCACGGCCAAGAAATGGTTGTCGATTCTTCAGGCGAGTTTTCAGGTGTACTTGCTTCAACCGTATCACAGCAACCTGACCAAGAGATTGATTAAGACCCCAAAGCTCTATTTCCTTGATACGGGGTTGTGCAGCTATCTGACTCAGTGGTCCGATCCGGCCACCCTTGAGGCGGGAGCAATGTCAGGAGCGATATTTGAGACGTATGTTCTGGTCGAAATCTTGAAGAGCTATTGGCATCGCGGTCTTCAGCCGTGGCTGTATTACTATCGCGATAAGGATGGCAAGGAGATCGATATCCTCTTGTCGAAGGACAATGTTCTGCACCCGATAGAGATCAAGAAGTCGGCCAACCCCAAGAGTGATTGGTGCAGGCATTTTCGAGTACTCAAGAATCTGAAGGCCGACACAGGTCCCGGAGCCGTCATCTGTCTGACCGATCAACCAATCCCGATCAGCGAGAAGAACAATGCCATTGGCGTAAGCGCAGTCTAACGAAGGAACGCAAATGACATGACGGCCAACATGCTCTCATAGCGAATGCACATCACCAAACGGCGGCAAAGTTGTTGCGGACAACAATGATGAAGAACAATGAAGAGGCCAAATCGGAATCGCCGAAGAGCGCAGGCGGGAGTACTCCCCAGTTTGAGATATGGAGGAATTTGACGTGGGATGAGCTGGAGAAGTGGGCGGGAAGTCGAACTGTCTCACGCGGACGAGCATACCAGAAGCAGGGGCGAGTCCGTAGATTGGGGGTCCTGCCTGATGGCGGACTGCTAGCCAGTGTTGATGGGAGCTATGACTATTCCGTAAAGGTCAATCGCAAGGCTACAAGTCGAGCAAAGTCTCGCTTGGGTTCAAAATGTAGCTGCCCTGTCGGAATCAGCTGCAAACACGCAGCGGCTGCGGTTATTGAATTGCTCGACATGTTGGCGAATGAGAAGACGATTGCCGAAGCATCCCAGCAGGATCCTCGTCTTGTCAAACTGGACAAGCCGTTGGAGACCCGGGGCGGCAGCACTGAATCCATCGCCGATCATACGGAAGAAAAGAGGACGGCAAACGAAATCCGCCGCCATATTGAGTCAAAAAGCCACGGGGAGTTGGCCCAGTGGGTTTGGTCACTTGCACAGAGATTCCCGGAAATCTACACCGAAGTCCGCGAAAAGCTGTTTCTTCAGCGCGGAAAAGCCAATGAATTGGTGGAAGATACTCGTCGGGCTATTGAGGAAGTGACTGCGGAACCGGCCTGGTCGCATCATTGGAATAGCACATCTGAGTTACCTGATTACGCTCCATTGCAGAGGCGATTGGAACGCTTGCTGGACTCGGACCTGTTCGACGAGCTTGTTGATCTCGGCAACGATTTGCTGCATGCGGGACTGGATCAGATCGGTCGATCCGACGATGAGGGAGAAACAACAATGGCTCTGGGTGATTGCATGGCCGTTGTATTTCAGGGAGTTGCCAAATCCAGCCTTACCGGCCCGGAGAAACTGCTCTATGCAATCGATGCGATAATACAGGATGGTTACCGGATACTCGATGATGCAACAGGCGTCGTTTTCGAAAAGGACTATTCGCCCGAAGACTGGTCGCAAGTGGCCGATGCCCTATCCCAGCGAATCGCAAGCCTCCCTCAGGGCAATTGTGACCATTTTTCGAGAGATTATCGCCGTGACGAATTGAGCAACTGGTTGGCGCGGGCATTGCAGGATGCCGGAAGAAGTGAAGAACTGCACTCCCTCTATGAACGAGAGGCTAGGCAAACGGGAAGTTATGAACGGTTGACGCGGTATTTGATTGAACAGAAACGCTACGAAGAAGCGGCCGATTGGGCAACTGAAGGTGTGAGGAATACCTTCGACAGCCGAGTTGGAATCGCACGTAGCCTTCTGGGCCTGCTGATGGAGATCGCCCGGCATCAGAAGCAGTGGAAAACCGCAGCAGCATACGTCGCTTGGCGTTTTCTTGAAAGACCGTCACTTCCTTCCTACAAGGACATGCTCCAAGCCTCCGAAAAAGCACGATGTAAGACCGCGATTCAGAAGCAGGCTAGGCAATTCCTTGAGACCGGCACATCGCCTTTGACTTGTCAGTCCACAAAGCAAGGCAACACCATACAAGCATTGCCGGATTGGCCCTTGCCCGTGCCGGACCTTCTGGCTCATATATGGAAGGAGAACCATGACAAGGGCAAGCCGCGTCATGGAGTGCTTTTGGACATAGCGTTGGATGGTAAGAAGAACGAAGAAGCACTGCACTGGTATGAGAAGATTGTCCAGCCTTCGCAAGGGGCATCAGGATTGGTTCGGTACGGTCCACAATATGGGGATCGTGTGGCCGAAGCAGTGTCAGAGTCTCACCCAGAGAGAGCGCTGGAAATCTATCACAGGAATATCCAATTGTTGCTCCCGCAGGCTGACCAAAGCAGCTATTCAGAAATAGGCTCATATCTTCGCAAGATGAAGCCCATTTATAAGAAGTTGAAGCGTGAGGAGGATTGGCAAGCTCTTGTAGATGGCCTGCGAATTGAGTATCGCCGCCGCCCCAGATTCGTGGAGACCCTCGATACACTCAGCGGCAAGAGCATTCTGCAGAGCCGGAGGAAGGGGTAGCGGCCTTGATCCGGGGGGGAGTCAGCACAGAATCGTCTTGCTTTCAAGGGTTCGCTGAGTCTAGAGTGCTCTGTTAGCGAAAAGAGGTGCAGTAATGATAAGGGCAATCTACGCAATTCGACTCATGGTGCTGGTGTTCGCAATCGGGATAGTGGTCGGTGCCGTGTGTGCCGTCTCTGCGACTCCGCCCGTAGCAAGTCAACCGAATCGAGTTGTTCAGGAGCAGACTGGAACCTTGCCAAAGGGCGTGAAACGCATTGAGTTCCTTCGCAAAGAGATTCGTCGGCACGATCATCTCTATCACACCTTGGGAAGGCCGGAGATCTCTAATCATGAATACGATCTCCTTGTAAAAGAGCTTGAGGCGCTGGAGGCTAAGCATCCTGAGCTTGTCAGCCCGGATTCCCCCACGCAGCGTCTGGGTCAGCATCTGCGTGATGGGCTTGCGGTGGTGAATCACGCGACACCTATGCTCAGCATAGACAAGATATACTCTCTTGATGAGATTGACGCTTTCGTTCAGCGCATTGGCAAGGCGGCCGGGGGGCAGGAAGTTGCCTTTGTGCTTGAGCCCAAGGTGGATGGCGTGGCTGTCACATTGCGATATGAGAAGGGGGTGTTGGTATGGGCTGCGACGAGAGGCAATGGAAATCAGGGCAACAATATCTCGGAGTATGTTCGAAAGATCTCCGCCATACCCCAATCACTAGAGGGAAAGGACTGGCCTGAGAAATTTGATATTCGAGGAGAGTTGTACTGGCCTCGTGTTGCATTTGCGGAGTTCAATCGTGGCCGAATCAACCGAGGGTTGCTCCCGCTGGCAAACTCCCGTAATGGGGCCGCTGGGGCGATTCAGCATGCAGATCCAAGCGAGGCTAGTCGCCGGGGACTGGCATTCATTGCTCACGGTTTTGGTAGCATGTCCTCGCCAATAGGTAGTTCTGCAACGCTGATCAAGGCTGCTTTCGCTCGCTGGGGTGTTCCCACAATAAAGCCATGCCGAACCATTTGTACCACGCCCCAGAAGATCAGGCATGCGGTCAAGCATTGGCGAACCCAGCGGAATGAACTCGGATATGACACCGATGGAATCGTGATAAAGGTTGATTCTCTGGCCTTGCGGGAGAAGCTTGGAGCAACACGTCGGGCCCCACGATGGTGCGTGGCTTACAAGTATGAATCGAATACCGCACGCACGATTCTGCGAGGCGTCAGGTTCTCTGTTGGGCGTTTCGGAACTGTCACGCCAGTTGCTCAGTTCGATGCGGTCAAGCTCTCCGGTGTTATCGTATCTCGTGCCAGTCTGCACAACACCAAGCGTCTCAGAACCATGGGGCTCCGGAAAGGTGATGCCATATTGGTCAAGAGGGCAGGCGGAGTCATCCCTCAGGTGGTCTCCGTGGTAGCGTCAGATCGACCCGATGCCAAGTACCTTATTTCGCCTCCGACGCAATGTCCCTCCTGCCGAACCCAGCTCGTCTGTGATAATGCAGGCAGAATCTTCTGTCCGTACAGGAGATGCCAGGCCCAATTGCGCATGCGACTGGAGTTCTTCGCGACGCGGGATCAGATGGCTATCAATCAGTTGGGTTCTGCAGTGATAGATCAGCTCGTCAAGAATGCCTTGATCAAAGATTGTGCGGACATCTACTCACTCAAAGCTGAGCAGTTCTTAGCCCTGGATAACGTGGGAGAGTCTCGTGCCAGCAAGATTATGGCGTCTATTGATGCAAGCAAGCAGCGGGGTTTGGGTAGGGTGTTGGCTGGACTAAGCATTCGTCATGTCGGGCCCGCTGCGGCCAGAGCACTTGCGGAGCAATTTGGCAACATCGACTCAATCATGAGTGCTGATGTAGAGTCACTGGATTCGGTCAAGGGAATCGGATCAGCCACTGCAACCAGTGTCAGGGCCTTCTTCCAGAGTTCAGAAGGCAGAGGAATAATCGTGCAGTTGAAGGCGGCCGGCGTTCGGTTGGATGTGGTTAAGCGGGATGGCGATAACGACTTTCTTCCGCTGGCGGGAAAGGCTGTAGTAGTGACGGGACGGTTGAAGAGTTTCACTCGAAAGCAGGCGATTCAGGCAATTGGTGCGGCTGGTGGAGTCAGTAAGCGTAGCGTCACCAAGGCGACAGACTGTGTCGTTGTTGGCGATCGCCCCGGCCGAAATCTTGCCAAGGCCAAGGAGTTGGGAGTCATGATCATCAATGAGGCCCAGTTCAAGAAGCTTCTGCGACTCGGTTCGCAATCAGCTTCGCCTTCTGAGAAGTGAGTTGAGTCGTCTTGTCTGATTTCCAGCAATATCGATTAGGTACGATCAGGTTGTCACTGGCTTGGACATTTCATAGGCGTTGTTGATTCTGATTGTGCAGCGTTTGGTTACTGTTTTGGTCTCCTGTATTGTTTGTGGCTGACTTGGTGCGAACTACTCGCTTACCCCCTTAGGCTACCCGGATTGTCGATCAGGTCAGATCGATATTGCGTTCATTTCACGCAGCCTTCGGACACCCCTGTTGAACAGCCTCTGCAGCGGGTAGCTGCTGGCAAGATACAGAACCCTCGTCGCACGGAACTGGGAGTCCTCGCACCGATCTTCAGCAGTTTCAGTCGAATGGTTCCGGCCTTGGCTCGTTCAAGTTCTGTTCCACGCAATCCCAATCGTCGCAGCGATTCCATCAGTACATACGCGGCTGACGTTATGCACTCCGGGGCTTGCACGAATCCTTGCATGAGTAGTCGTGCGGCCATTATGTCGTCAGATGTGGCTCTTGCGGCTGTTTTGCATGGTGGGCGGCAGTCTTTTACGCTCAGGCCCCAGAAGTGCGCATATTGGATTTGCTGCGAACGTTTTTCTTGCAAACAGCCGATATGCAGTCAATAATCACAGCTTGCACGCGATATTCAGGAGATGACCATGGCTGCGAATGATCTGCATAGTACTGGCACCAGACCAGCCGGGTATGCTGCGATTGCGGAGCGGCTGGGCATTCAGGTCATGCCGAACTGGCATGAATCACAGGTCGCCACTGGCGGATCGCACCGGATCGAGTCTACCGGTGCTGCGGTGCGCGAGACCTACATCTCTCGATACTGGCCGGGCGAAGGGCTGGGTGATCACCTGGAGTTCGCTCTCAGATACGATGGCACAAATCTGGCGATCCTGGCAAGCATATTTCGGACAGTTGACACTTCGGAGATCACGGCTTACGTGAAGTCAAAGCCAACGGGCAAGTATGCCCGCCGGATATGGTATCTCTATGAACTGATCACGGGCGAGCTGTTGCCCATCGATGATCTCAAGCGATGCCGCTACGTCGACCTCTTGGAAGTGGACACATATGTGACTGCCGGTGAGCCCAAGCGTATTGGTCGCCAGGGCATCAACGACAACCTGCTTGGTGATGGGCGATTCTGTCCGATGATCCGACGCACCGAGACGATCCAGCGTTTTATGGCAGCGGATCTCCAGGAGCAATGTCAGCAGGTAGTGGCCGCGTTCCCGCCAGAACTGCTGAAACGCGCGCTGAGCTACCTGTACACGAAGGAGACCAAGTCATCATTCGAGATCGAGCACATCAAGCCGAGTGCCAACCGCACGGATCGGTTTATCTCGCTATTGCAGCTGGCTGAACAGGAAGACTTCTGCGACAAGGCCCGGCTGGTCGACCTTCAGAACCGGATCGTCGATCCCCGTTTTGCGGACTCCGATTATCGTACCACGCAGAACTATGTCGGCGAGACTGTTGCCTGGCAGGCAGAACGCGTTCACTTCGTCTGTCCAAAGCCCGAAGATCTTGCCGACCTGATGGACGGTCTAATCGCATCCCACCTCCGCATGGGAGCCGGTAACGTTCACCCCGTGTTACATGCCGCAGCCGTGGCGTACGGCTTTGTGTTCCTGCATCCGTTCGAGGATGGTAACGGGCGAATCCATCGTTTTCTAATCCACAACATTCTCGCTCGTAACGGCTTCACGCCGGAGGGGCTAATGTTTCCGGTATCGGCCGCGATGCTCAAGAACCCCAGCGATTACGATGCTTCGTTGGAGGCGTTTTCCACGCCGCTAATGCCGATGGTCGACTACGAGTTGGACGAGGACGGCCGAATGACGGTCAAGAACGATACGAGTGTCTGGTATCGCTTCCTCGACATGACTGCCCAGGCGGAGGCCTTGTTCGCCTTCATTGAAAGGACCATCGATACCGAGTTGGTCGAGGAATTGAACTTCCTGGCCAGCTACGACATCGCCAAGGCCGCCATCCAGGAGATTGTGGATATGCCCGACAGGCAGATCGACTTGTTCATCCGCTTCTGTCTTCAGAATGGAGTCTCACTCTCTGCTCGCAGACGTACCAGCCACTTCGAATGCCTCACCGACGAAGAGGTAGCCCAGATGCAACAAGCCGTCCAATCCGCATACGGAAAGAGGGCATGCAGTGACTGAACGGAGTAACGACAAGCTTAAGAAGCTGCTTGTATCTTCGCTTCACGCTTTCCAAGGCTATTGGAATGCTCCCCCCGAAATCCGATCTGGCCCAGCCGCAGAGCCGTTCTGACAGTGTCAGTTGCGTTTCCCGCCGGGAAGCACGACCTCAGTCCTGCCCCTGCGATCGGCAGCCGCAGCCTTTGTGCGTTTGTGGCTCGTCGTTTCACTCATACAGACCCCTCCCATTCTCAATTCCATATGCTTACTCACTGACTCAAGGATGGTGATTTGTCGCACGGTCAGGTGGATTGTTTGTCTTCTTTCCATCGCGGCGGGGGTTTACTCCGCCCTTTACAGGAGGGCCTGCTTCATTGAGCAACATACGCCGATTACATATTTGAGATGTCTCAGGCTGCCGGATTCGTATAGAATAAAAAGAAGCTGCCCGGCATAAGGACTTGCAGTAGGAATGCCGGGCAGCCAGATTGTTTACTGGGCAGGTTTAAGTGATAGCTTAGACCTGCCTTTCTTTTTCATAGGCATATACCTCCTTTCTCAGGAATCTGACGGTGCTATTCTTGCCGTCGCCCAAACACAGTCTTGTGAATCCTGCCTGCTGGGCATAGCGATCAACCGAACTGCGGCTGCATTGCCAGCGGGCGGCAAGTTCATTTGGGGTGATGTATTCTGATTCTCTTGTCGTGTTCATCATCTTTCTTCTCCATACAAGTTCTGCGTCTGTTGCCAGAAGAGTCGGCTTCCGAAGTCCGGGCACTTCGCTTTCGGAAGAGCGTGCAGATTCCGGCAATCAAGATCACCGCAAGAATGGCTACTCCAAGTGCGGCATAAGGCAACAGCATCACTTCAATCTCGACAGAGCCTGTTGAGGAGAGCATGTCCTTCATACCAATCATGCAAAGAAGAGTGACGCAGGCCGACAGGACCAGGCGACTGTTGCCGTCGTACGACAGGCCAGCCTTCAAGCTCTGGTCTATCACCACAAAGAGGATGACAAAGATCGCGATGTAAATCAGGTTTTCCATGTTCGTTCCTTTCTAAACAGTTGCGTTTGTCAGGCAGACCAGGACAAGATCAGCCAACGTAAGAATCGCCAAGCTGACGAGAAGTCTGCCCCTATCAGAGATCTTCTTGCGGATTCCTCGCGAAAGGCAATCGCCAACTGCTGTTGTCATTCCATTCACCAGCGAGCCGCCAGCCTTGTCGAACGCTTCAAGCCACCCGAATCGCTTCCAAGTCAGGATCAAGCGAACCACAAGGAAGAACGCCATAATGCTGATGCCGAGATGAATCAGGTGAAACAACATCGTTATCGGATTGAGAATTGTCATTGGGTTCTCCTGTGCTCCTAAACTGGCCGGATTTGATTGGCCATGGACTCGTATTTCTTGATTAACTGGGACGTATCTCCGATGAAGGAGTATCGCGCCTTGCCAGCCTCATCACGCGAGGCGATCCGCTTGAGCATCTTTTTGTCAACTTCTCCGGGGCTGCCGGCAACGCCGATGCACTCGACGATCACACCCGCCTTCTTGAGCCGGCCCGCAACCTTTGCCGGGTCGCCGTCACCGTTATGCTCACCATCCGTCAGCATGATGATTCGCCGTGTGATACCATTGTCTACGTTTGGCGTACTGATCTTTAGCAGAGAATCAGTTTCCGATTCCGCAAGGAACTCACTGAATGCCTTGCCGAAGAAGCTTTGCGGCTCATCATATGAATAGCTACCAAACAGGCACCTTTCAGCCAGTTCTAAGGCGGCCGTGAAGTTGGTTCCTCCGCCAGGAATCTTTCTCTTTCGAAGAGATTTGCACAAGGCTTGTGAACCGGAACCGACAGGCACAGGTCTATGGAGAACTTTAGCGTTGTCACTGAAGACGATTATTCCCAGTTGATCATCAGGAAATGCTCGTGCCTTGGTTTCGATAAGACGTTTGTTGGCTTCAATCGCACCTGCTTTGCGAGATGGACGAAAGTCCTCAGTATCCATCGAGGCGGAGAAATCTATCAGGACGAACACCAACTCCATTACCGTTGCCTTCACTCTCTGTGCAGCGTTCAAATATCTCATAATCATCACCTCAATTCGTTTATGCGTTGTTATGGTCAACCTTCAGTTCGGACCGTTTGTTGCTGACGGTATCCCTGGCGGAGATGGCCAACAGACCGTCCTTGTCCAAGTCGAATGTGACCTCGATTCGATTGACGACGTCAGGGCGGGAAGGAAGAGTCTCTAGATCAAAGTGCCCCATCGCCATGCAACTGTCGGCCTTCTCGCCTTCGCGTCCCTGCAGTATCTCGATCCTCACGTCGGTCTGGCCGAGCTCAGCAAGCTTGAAGTTCCGCGTCTGAATGGAGGGGATGGGCGTATCCTTGGCGAGAATCTCACAACACACCGTCTGCTTAAGGACCGAAACACCGACAGCACAACTTAAGATATCCCGCATGTAGTAGCCTATGGATGGTAGAGTAACCGACCCCACCTGATAGCTTCTGTTGTTGCGTTCATACTCCAGCCTGCCTGCAATCGCTGCTCCGAGCGCTGCGGCACAATGAGCTTCGCAGTTGCTCGTGATCGCCTTCCCGCTGCCTTCCTCCAGCCTTCGCACAACGACGGGCATCATCGCTCCACCGCCAATGGGATAGACAGCATCGATGTCGAACCATTCAAGCCCGGCTTCCTTGAGCGTGTCTTGAGTCTGATCAAGGCTCTGGTCGACCAGGTCTTCAACCCAGGACTCAAACTCATCGCGAGACACCGTCATATTGAGTACATCACCGTTGCAGGACATGACGACACTACATTGCGTCTGGGCAGACAAACTGATCTTCAGTTGCTCAACGCGGCCTCGCAGATCCTGATAGAATATGGCATGTTCCTGAGCGTCAGGCCGGTAGTT
>CBDUQP010000044.1:0-23354 GCA_965369385.1 uncultured Phycisphaerales bacterium | reverse complement strand
CCACGAGCCGCCTTGCGTATTAATCGGTGTTTGGTCAGGCTTACAGTTCGTCAAACGCAGCAAGTGCGGCCTTGAATCCCACAGCCATCGCGACGACATCGGCGCTGATGTTCAGGAATGTATAGCCCATGTCGACCATGCTCTTCAGCGTTGCCGGGCTGCTAACCGTTCCGGCGAACTTACCGTTTGCCAGCGCCACATCGGCTACCCGCTTGCGAGCTTCAATCACCTCGGGATGGTTGAACTCACCGGGATGACCAATACCCTGACTGAAGTCGCCAGGGCCGAAGAAGAGCATATCGATACCGTCAATGCTCGCGATCTCTTCCAGTTCATCCATGGGTTCGGGATCTTCGATCTGCACGATCACAAACCGCTGCTCGTTAGCCTGCGTAAGATAAGTTTGCGGGTCTATCATGCAGTATTTACCGTCTGAATTGCCGCCGTCCCACGCACGCCTTCCCAGCGGGTGGAACCGGGACTGATGGACGACCTTGCGTGCATCGTCGGCACTCATCACGTGTGGGACCATAATACCGGCTGCATCCATCTCCAGCGGGAGAACTATATCACTGTAGCTGCCACGGCGAACACGAACGACCGTATCAACATCATGCATCTTGGCGGCCCGGATCTGGTTTTCGATTGCGAGCTCGGTGTTGGGCACGTGCTCCATATCGTTCCAAATGCAATCAACGCCGCAGATGGCGGCTATGTCGGCTGCCCGCGGATCGCTAAGATTCAACTTGATGCAACTTGCCACTTCGCCGGCCCTCAACTTGGCCAGAACGCGACTCGGTCTCATTTCCATCAGACTAATTCCTTTCAGGAATGTATTTCGCTCAGCATTACGGTTCTACCGTCCTGGTTGCGGCTTTGGATGCCGGCGATGATTATTTTCATCAGCTCAACTGTTTCATCGAACGCAAACGGCAACTCACCCGTCCGCAGGTAATCCACAAACTCCACGAGCTGTGCTTTGAAGGCGTAGAATGTATCGGCAAACTGTGCGGAAAGCGAGCCCTTGGTCCCGTGAATGTTCATACAACCAAACGCTCCGTACATGTCCGCCACCGCCGCTATCACCACATCCACGCCACTTCGGTGCTTCACATGCACGATGTTTGCCTGCTCGCTGCCGGTGTTCGCCACCGACACCCAGCCGCCCGGGGCGCAAAACGGATACACGCCTTCCATCGCATGAATACCGTAACGTTCCCAACTCTTGGGAGTTGTCATATATATGACTCGCGGCTCGCCAACGCTTTGCATATCATCACGCAGCGCGGCGTACTCCCGGGCGTAACGCATGCAACTACTGGACATTATCGCCTTGCCTTCACTCTGCCACTTGGCGAACTGCTGAAGGTCAGGCTCGTTGTCTGTCAGGGGTTTGTCTATAAAGACGGGAATCCCCGCTTCAATAAATAGCCTCGCGCGGTCGACGTGCTCGCCGCCCTTGTCGGTGGGGATCACAACCGCGTCAACCTGCCCAATCACGTCTTCGGGCTTGCTGGCTATGTTATCTATGAAGTCCGCGCGGGCAATTTTTTCAGCGTCGGCCGCGTCATCGCACCAGATGTGCGTAACGCTAACGCCGTCTATACCGCACTGGTCGGCATTGGCACCGAGATATTCTGGGATCACCGGATATCCGCAGTCGGCCATCACCTGGGCATCGTACTTGCCATTAATGATGGCGCTCCAACTGTACGGATGCCCATTACCCTCTACCATGCCAACCATAGCCAGCTTGATATCGTTCGGATTCTTCACAAGTGACATTGCCGAGTCCTTTCGCCTTACTTGGCGATATATCCGCCGTCGACGGCCAGCATAGCACCGGTGACATACTTCGAAGCATCAGACGCCAAGAAGATTACCGGACCCTTGAGATCCTCATCGTCGGCCATGCGCCCAAGCAGGGTCTTCGAGTTATACCTGCCCAGGAACTGATCGTCCTGCCCGTTATAAAACCCGCCCGGCAGGAGGCAATTGACTCGCACGTTTTTGGGCCCGAGCTTGGACGCGACGTACCTGGTTAGCTGACACATACCGCCCTTGTGGAAGAAGTAGTCGGCAGGTGCGTCCATGTCGGTGCCTTCGTACAGGGTGAAGTCCGGAGCGACAACGCCCTGGATTGAACCGATCATAACGATACTGCCACCACCGTTGTCCGCCATCCAGTTGCCGAATTCCCGCGTCATCATAAAGATGCCAGTCGCATTGATCGACATGCTTTTGGCAAACTTCTCGGCATCATCGTCCCATCGCCCCATCGGGCGGGCGACGGCATTGTTTACAAGCACATCAACCTTGCCCTCTTTGTCGACGATTGTCTTCAAGACGGCCTTGACTGATTCTTCGCTTTCCTGATCAAGCTGCAAAGCGGTGATATCCAAGCCTTCATCACGGAACTTCTGTGCCTGGGCTTCGAGTTTCTCTATGTTTCTGCTTGCCATATAAGTCTTTGCGCCGGATTCGGCAAGACCTTGGGCAATCTGGCGTCCGTACAAACCTGCGCCACCGGTGACAAGCGCCACCTTGCCAGCCAGGCTGAAAGATTCCATCACGTTCATTGTTTAGCTCCTGTTGTCATGACTGCGGGAGGATTATCATGACACATAACACAAAAAAAGCAACTATTGAATGTCGATCCAGCCACTGTTTTCATCGGAGCTCTTCAACGCCGCGAGATTCACCTTCAGTGTCTGCAGGCCCTCTTCCAGCGTGCAGAGGGGCTCGGACTTGCCTTCCAGCACATCCATAAACGCGTTCTCCTGGCAGACAAACCACGAATCGCGATCCGCCAAGTCCCATCCCGCATCATGCCACTCGCCGCACGGTTCGTCCATCCAACGCCAGCGATCCTTGTGCAGCTCGAACATGGCTGCGCCCTTATCGCAAACCACCTTGATGACTGTGCGATTGGGAGCCTGGTACATGTTCATGGTATAACTGCCCATCACGCCATCGTCGCCCTGCCTGGCGAGCACGTTGACGGTATCTTCAACTTCCACGCCTTCAAGTGCCTTGTGATCGGCGTCAGCCACGAGCTTCGTGATCGGGCCGACAAGCCATTCGCCGGCATTCAGCATGTGGGTTATCGCATCCTGGATCGCACCACCGCCGGTCTCGCGTTTGGTGAAGTAGATCTCGCGGTATGCCGGACGGAACGTCGGGAAATGCTGGCCGCAATCGACGGTAATGTGCATCGGCTTGCCCAGATCGCCGGACAGGATCTTGTCACGCATCGCGCCCAAACCGGGGTGCGCCCTGTATACGTAGGCCACGACGGTCTTCAGGTTCTTCTCTTTCACCTTGGCTACGAGGGCTTCGATGCCGTCGGTGCTGGTGGCGAGCGGTTTTTCGATGAGCAGATTAACGCCGGCCTCGGCGAGTGTCATCGAGATTGGGATATGCGTCTGCGCCGGCGTTGCGACGACCGCACCGTCCCACTGCTTGGTGAGGGCTTCGTCAAGTGAGGAGTAGACCTCCTCGAAACCGTATCGCTCTGCCACCTGTTTACGAAGATCATCGTTGATCTCCACTATACCAACCGTTGCGCGTTCGGTTTTCTGCAGACACCTTGCGTGGCGCTCGCCGATTGATCCTGTTCCAACTACAAGAATCCGATGCATTACCGTTTCTCCATTTTGAACACTACCGCTCTTAGGACATCAGCGAGGACCGCCGCAGCCTCTTGCGCTGCAACGGTCCTCGCCGTAATTCACATCCGGATGTTTCTCGCGTAAGCTACCGGCCGTCGCCGCCGGCGTTACTGCTACTGTAGATAGCCGCGGGCGGTCAACGCCTCGCAAACGGTCCTCAGTGCAAGATACATCGCCGCATCACGCATCGACAACTCGCGCTCGGTCGACAACTGGTAAACCTGGGTGAACCTGTCGATCATCCGCTTGCTCAGGCGCTCGTTGACCTCTTCGACGGTCATCTGGTCCTGCTGTGTTTCCTGTGCGAATTCCAAATACGATACAAAAACACCGCCCGCATTGCACAGAATGTCCGGAATAATCTCAATCTTCCGCTCTTCCAGAATTACGTCAGCATCCGGAGTCGTCGGACTGTTTGCACCTTCAGCAATCAACTTGGCCTGAATGCGCCCGGCGTTTTCGTCGGTTATCTGGCTCTGGGCGGCCGCCGGCACAAGTATATCACAAGGCATTTCCAGCAGTTCCCTACCGTCGATATCTTCCGCCGCGGCGAAACCGCTTACTCTACCGTTACTTGCGGCGTGCGTGAGCAACTCGCCGACGTCCAGACCGCCCGAACTGTAGATCGCGCCGTGAATGTCGCTTACGCCGACTATCTTCACGCCCGACTCGCTCAAAACCTTGGCCGCCACCGAACCTACATTACCGAAACCCTGCACAATGGCAGTGGTCCTGGCGGGATCGATGCCTTTCACCTTCAGTGCTTCCTGAACGCAAATCGCCACGCCCCGGCCGGTGGCTTCGCGACGGCCGGGAATACCGCCCAGAATGACAGGCTTGCCCGTAACGAAGCAACCATCGGTAGTAGCCTGGCCTGCTGAGAATGCGAGAGTATCCTTCACGTAACCCATGTCGGCTTCATTGGTGCCCATATCGGGGGCGGGCACATAAACCTGCGGGCCTATATGCCTGTGCGAATTGTGCACAAAGCTGCGAATCAGCGTTTCCTTGTTGTGCTTGCTGAGCGATTCGGGGTCTGCAACGATTCCCGCCTTTCCGCCACCGAACGGAACCCCGATCAGCGCACATTTCCAGGCCATCTCCATCGCCAGGCCGGCGACATCGTCCAGCGTTACCGTGGGAGTCATGCGGATGCCGCCCTTGGACGGGCCCAGCGCCTGGCTGTGGCGAACGATAAAGGCCTTGAAAATGTGTATTTTGCCATCGTCAAGCTGCGGGCCAAGAGCGACTTCTATTCGCTCCTTGGGCACGAGCAGCTTTTGCATCAGATCATCGGAATACTGATCACCCAGCAGTGCGCTCGCTCGGCCGAAGTTGGCCAGTGCGTTGTCCAGAATGGTTTTGGCAGACATTTTTATCCTTTCAGCAGTAGTGAATACGAAACCCACGTAGCCTATTACCCTGCCGATCCGGACAGTGTCAAGCAGCATCCTGACTCTCTGGAGCATTTCCTTTTCTTTCAAGCAGGCATGCTCCCCGTGGCCGAGGCCGCCCATACTTTTGCATGCGAGCAAAGCATGGGCGGACATGGCCAGGCCCGCCTGTCGACAATCGACATTCAGGCCGCGATTCTTGCTGACTAGAGTTTCACTGTGGAGCTGTTCTTTTGCGACTCTAACGCCGCGGTGAACAGGCGGTGACTCATGATGGCTTCTTCCGGAGTAGCGCAGCCGGCATACTTCGTAACCGGTTGGCCATTGTCCAATTCGTAAAGGAAACCAGCCCACATCTGGAGAATGGCGTCCGAGAAACCAAATTCGAAAATTCCGCCGGTAATGCTCTTGAACGGACCTGTGTGACTGATGTCGATATGGTTCCACGTCTGCTCGCCACCATCGTAACGCATCACTTCAACAAGCTTGGGATTCTTCGTGGAGAACCTCGCTCCGCCAAGCATTCCCTTGACTTCGAAATACCACGTGTTCTTCTCGCCCGGGGCGATGCGCTGGGTCTTGATAGTCATCGGGAACAGATCGCCGGTGCGCGTATCTTCGGCTTCGCACAGGAGCGTGGCGTTTTCATAAGTCTCGCAAGGCGCCATTCCGCCCTTGCCGTCGGGCCGCTCGGGCACGAGATTAGACAAGATCGCACGAACGTTCTTCGGCATCAGGCCGGCCCTGAACGGCAGGTGGCAAGCGTGCATGCCCAAGTCGCCCATGCATCCATACTCACCGTTGAACTTCAGCATTCGTTTCCAGTTGATTGTCTTATTGAGATCCATATCGCTGGCATGCATGAAGCCGGCGTTGAACTCGATGATCCTGCCGAATGCCTGCTCTTCCATCAGGTTGGCGATATACTGGACAGCCGGGTGGAACGGGAACTGGCTCGCGCAGCGAACAAACACATCCGGATGTTTCTTGCAGCATTCCATGATTGCGTCGCCGGCGACTTTGTCAATACCGAAGGGCTTTTCGCCCACAAGGTGCTTGCCCGCTTCGATGATATCGCAATACATCTGCTGGTGCAGATTGTGGGGCACTGCACAGTAGATGACGTCGATATTATCGTTGGCCAGCAGCTCTTTGTAATCGCTGGTGGTTTGGGTAATGGTGGTGAAGTGGTCGGTGTACCACGAGAACAGATCGGGGTTGGTATCGCACAGGGCTACGATCTCCGGACGGATTTCCATGTCGGGGAGATGGCACCATCTGGCGGCAGCGCTACCGAATTCTCGTCCCATCAGACCGCAACCGATGATTCCGAAACGTACGGTTTTCATTATTCAGCCTTTCGTATTCGTTGCAACTTGGCCGCAATTGCATTGTGGATTCATTATAAACGCCGCCGGTCTGTATCCGGGGGTTTCGAGCGTCCCGCAGGACACCGATCGCCTCAGACACAGACCGAGCGAGTTATGTTTGTACTGACATCTTGTCGCAATTAGCGGTTAGCAGAGCTCCTGCTCGGTTTCGCCGATAGCTTCGTCGATGATATCCATACCCTTCATCAGCGT
Organism: uncultured Phycisphaerales bacterium; assembly: GCA_965369385.1. Taxonomy (GTDB): domain Bacteria; phylum Planctomycetota; class Phycisphaerae; order SM23-33; family SM23-33; genus CBDUQP01. The sequence goes on along the minus strand of CBDUQP010000044.1, from coordinate 16,706 downwards.
TTCGTCGTCCATGACAACCGGCGGGCTCATGCGCAAAATATGTCCTGCCGGGATCCACGCCAGACCCTTGCGGAACGCCTTTTGGTAGACCATCGTGCCGGCATCGTTGAACGGTTCCTTGGTCGCGCGATCCTTCACCAGTTCGATACCCATCAGGCAGCCCTTGGCGCGGACATCGCCGATGATCTTGTGATCTTCCATCATCTTTTCCATGCGCTTCAGAGCAAGTTCGCCGAGATGCGTGGAGCGTGCCAGCAGGTTTTCTTCTTCGATAACTTCGATGCTTGCAAGAGCGGCCGCACATGCCATCGGGTTGCCGCCGTAGCTGCTGGAAGCACTGATAGCCTCGAACGATTCCTTGTACTGGTCGCGAACGGCTACGCACGTGACGGGAAAACCGTTGCCGAAGCCCTTGCCAATGGTGACTACGTCGGGAACCACGTCCCAGTGTTCCATGCACAACCACTTGCCCGTACGGGCCCAGCTTGTGAGCACTTCGTCGGCCATCAGCATGATGCCCATCTCGTCGCACAGTGCGCGGAGTTTGGGGAAGAAGTCATCCGGGGGCATAACCGAGCCGCCCCAACCCTGGATCGGTTCCAGGATGAAACCGGCTACGTCATGCACGGTACCCTTGTCCAGGTATTCGCGGTAGAAGTTGATGTAGGCATCGGTATCGATCGTGCCGTCTTCCTTGGTCCACAGCGGATGATACTTGTCGGGACGCGGCACCATGTGCATGCCCGGTGCGCGAACCGGACCGTAAACGAACGAGCGAATGTGCCCCATCGAAACGGCACCATAGGTCTTACCGTGATAGTCATAGAACGCCGAAACCATCTCGTGCTTACCGGTGGCAGCTCTCAGAACGCGCTGGCCTGCTTCAACTGCCGTCGTGCCGCTGTCATAGAACTGGAAACTATTCAGATCGCCGGGAAGGATATCCGCAAGCTTCTCAACCAGGCGAGTCTTAATCTCTGTGGTGAAGTCATGGCAGTTCATCAACTGGCCGGCGTACTTCTGCACAGCTTCGGTTACCTTCGGGTGGCAGTGGCCCAGTGTCGTCACATAAATACCGCTGGAGAAGTCGATGTACTCGTTACCGTCGACGTCCTTCATAGTGCAACCGTAGCCGGACTCGAAGGCGACCGGGAACAGTTTCACCTGGCCGCTGAGGCCCTTGAAGTGTTTCGTGCATCGAGCGTGCATCGCGTTGGATGCGGGCCCGGGCAATTCAGTCTTGATGTTCGGTATCGCACCAAGGTCAACCTTTGCCCAATCGGATTTGTATTCAGCCATTTGTGTCTCCTACAATCTTAGAGTGTTTCAATTATTGATGTCATTTAAAGTAATCGTGTACTGAAGTCAGTCTTTTGTGCTGACAACCATTAAGTTTATTCCGTGCTTTTCTAACTGCTTTCGGTGCTCGGCTTGCAGCCCGTCATCGGTGATGAGGGCCTCGGTCTGCTGGAGCGAACCGTGGCGAACCAGAGCGGTCCGATCGATCTTGGAGCTGGCGGCAAGGATGTATGTTCTGTCGGCCCGTTTGCGAATCTTCTGGTCCACTCGTGATATCCGCATATCTTCTGTATACATGCTGCCGTCGAGCGCGATTCCGTCGGCACCCTGAAAGGCGATATCGACCGCGAACATGTCCAGTACAATCTCGGTGAGACTGCCCGTCAAGTCCGGGCTGCCGCGACGAATCACCCCGCCGAGAAGCACGGTCTGGATGCCTTCGGAAAACTGCAATACCGACGCCACCGCCAGCGAGGGCGTGATAACCGTGAGACCCTCCCAGTCCTTAAGCAGGTGAGCGAGTTCGAGCGTGGTGGTGCCCGTATCCAGAATAATGCGATGGCCGGGCTTTATGAGCTTGACCGCTTCGCGGGCGATTGCCTGCTTGGCTTTGCGATTGGCTTTGCGTCTTGCGACGAAGTCGAACTCAAACGCCATGCGCTCTGCCGGCATTGCCCCGCCGTGGGTCCGCTTGACCTGGCCTTCGCGCTGGAGCTTGTCCAGATCGCGGCGTATCGTCATCTCGCTGACACCGAAACGCTCAGCCAGCGTCGATATGGAAACCGACTGCTGATCGTGCAGTGTGGTTCGGATTTGCTCCAAACGCTGACAGGCAGGCAATTTGTGGCCGGCGGACATAGCCTTCCTCATGAAAGAGTTAGTTAACTTTTGTTATAATTAACACATTCACACATTTTTGTCAACGATTTCACGGCGATTCTCATGAGTCACTTTGCTCGGCAGGAGACCAGCAATAAATGTCGATAGCGGTAACGTTCGTTGTATTTTTAATGGGGACGCTTCCCATTTTCTGCGAGAGATGCTCACCCGCCTCCGGGACCACAAATAACGAGTTATAAAAGACTTCTAAATGCTTCATCCGGGGTCAGACACTGCACACTTTGCGTACACCAATAATGGGAAGCGTCCCCATTATCCCCCTATATGTACTGGTGCAGATAACAGGTTAGAACAGGAATCCACAGGGACGATCACTGTATTGGGAGCATATAATGAAACTGAAGCAGCACTTCCTATACATGTATGGCAGCGAGTTTTGGTATTCCACGCCAGACATGGAAGTATTGAATCGGCCTGAAGTCGACCTATACGCCTCAATGATCGAAACTGAAATGCCCATCATCTGGCACTTGGCACACATCATCCACAAGGAGGAAGTGCATATAGGTCAATTTCTTGAACGCCCACCCAGACATATGCTACATCCCGAACTTAATCCGCTGGTTATGGACGGAAAAGGTCTTGATGTAATCTCGGACTTGATTCCGGATTTGGGGATGATCACCGAATGGCACAATCACGTGAGAGCCGCTACCATTGCCTTCACCAGTCGTTTGTCTGAAGCCGACTTCTTTTCCGTACCGGATGGGGCACTCAATGGTCTATGCATAGCAGATTGGCTTGCCATCACTCAGGTGCATACTGGTGTTCACCTTGGTCGCATTGACGGCATTGTCAGGACACAGGAAGCTCATAACAAACGCATGGATGCCTAGTCCTTTGAATCGCGGCCTCAAGAGAGACGCACTGCAGCAATCGTTCCTTGCAGCAAGTCGGGCTGCCGAAATACCAAAAGCGGCGATGCGTACAAGAATACTTCCACTCTCGCCGGATTCAGCGTTGACATCCCACATTGGTTATAACATTATAACCTGCTAAGCTTCGACGACCGCCGGACTCGCATCTTCGGCAAACGTCGGGCACGTGCGTACGGGTACGTGCGGGTGGCCGCGAACCAAAGGCTCCCCGGCCCGGCCGTACGCACGACACACGCAAACGCGAACTGCAGCATTCAAGATGCGGATGTAGCGAGTTGAGTGTCAGCGCGGCAAGGCAGGCAAGGACGGTGATGCGGCCGATGGCAGCCGAGGCAGCCGAAGCCACAGCCAGCTCGACCGATGCAAATACGTTGGGAACGCTCTAACGGAGAACCGATGTCGCAACAGGCATACTTGAAAGTCTTCAATGTACTAAGGCAGCAGATTCTCGCCGGCGATATGGTGCCAGGCCAGAAAATGCCTCCCGAGAGAAGTCTGTGCCAGCAGTTCGGCGTTTCCAGAATCACCGTGCGCCATGCGACGCGTCTGCTCCAGGAGCAAGGCCTGATAGACCGCTTCCGCGGCAGGGGAACGTTCGTCAGGTCTGCCCGCACCCGCAAGATACCTATCTCCGGCGGCGACTTCGTTGGCTCGATTCGGGCAGCGGCCCCGGATTTCCGCAGGGAAGTGGTCTCGTGCAAGCATGAGACTCCCCCCGAGCACATCGCAGACAGCTTCGGCCTGCTGAAGGGGCAGCGTTGCCTGACCGCTGAGCGCGTGGACTATGACGGAGATCAGCCGTTTGCCTGCGATTACGTATACGTTCCCGATGAGCTGTCAGGTTCGCTCGATAGCGAGATGCTGTCGCGGCTTGACTTTTTGAGTACGTGGACGGCAGCAGAGAACATAACACATGGGCATCACGTCGAGAGCTTCGAAGCGATAGAAGCGAGTGCCACATTGGCTGGTCGCCTGGCGATGCCGAAAGGCATGCCCGTGCTCATTGCATGCGAACAACTATACTCCTCCGACGGGACGATCATTGCGGCGTTCGAATCGTTCTATCGTGGGGACCGTGTAAGACTTGTTTCTACAACTATGGGAAAGAGCGATGTCACGAATAAAGATTGACCACGCGACTGTTGTAATGCTGGAAGAGCTCGCCGAAGACCACACGGTGATAATCGAGGACGGTAAGATTGTCTCGATCGGGCCCAGCGAAAAGCTGGCCGGCGAAGTTGCCGACGAGACCATCGACGCGGCCGGCAGCTACGTATCGCCCGGATTCACGGACCTGCACATCCACGGAGTGTGCGGAATTCGGCTGGACGATTCTGTCGATGCGTTCGCCGATGCGTGTCGCGCAATGCCTCAGTTCGGGGTTACATCCTGGCTGCCAACCCTCCTGGCAAGACCCAAGGGGCAGGACGCCGAGTTCCTCGCGGAATTGGCGAAGGTCCAGCCCGAGGGCAGCGAAACACTCGGCTTCCACATGGAAGGCCCGTTCCTGGCGCTCACCGGTGCGATACCGAAAGAATCGCTCGGCCCGGCTGACGTCGGCCGGGTGAAGGCGATGATTGAAGCCGCCAAACCGTACAAGACAATCTTCAGCGTCTCGCCGGATTTCGAAAACGTGCTCGATCTGATCCCGCTGATGAGCGCCGACAACACTCCGGTATTCATGACACACACAGCCGCCACCGGCGAGCAGACCGATGCCGCCATCGCCGTAGGCGCCAGCCACGCCACGCATTTCTTCAACGTTTTCCCGCCAATAGATGACGCCGAAGGCGGTGTTCGCGGATACGGAGCGGCCGAGGCGATCCTCGCCGACCCCAGCGTAAGCGTAGACATAATCCTCGATGGAGAGCACGTTCACCCGCAACTCATGAAGATGGCGATGCAATGCAAAGGGCCCGACAGGGTCTGCCTGATAAGCGATTCCAGCTGCAGCGCGGGCATGCCGCCGGGCAGATACAACTTCGCCGATGCAGAGATAATCACCACCTATGAAGGAGGCCCGGCACGCATGGCACCAGAAAGCCGCTTTCCAAACGGGCTGGCCGGCAGTGGGCTGACCATGGACCGTGCGGTTCGCAACGCAATCAAGTTCCTTGACGTTGACCTGCCGACGGCTGTGAGAATGGCAAGCGCCAACCCCATAAAAGTGCTCGGTCTCGATGGCAGCAAGGGGCAGATCGCCCACCGCTACGATGCGGATATTATTATCATGGACAAGGATTTGAACGTCACACAGACATTCGTAGGCGGTAAGAGCGTGTATTTAGCCGGCGATCAGGAATAGGCGTCTTTCTTTCAGCACTTTTTCGAGATTCTAAACTTTCAGGATTTTTCAACATTTGGAGAGCAGTTATGAGCGATTTTACTTTCGAGCCCGCACCCTGGATCCCCTTCCGCGACAAGGAAGTAATCGAGCGCGTGCGTAACATCAAACGTGAAGACATTACCAAGCATCCCAACAAGAACTTCAACATCATCGTCGAGCCCGACAACATGGTGGAGTTCAACTTCGTCATGGACATGTTCTACCGCATCAAAGCCGCCCGCGACGCCGGCGAGAAGATCGTCATAATCATGCCCAACCCCTGCCACGCCTATGCAAAGGTTGCCGCCCTGATTAACCGCTTCGGCGTCAACTGCGACCACCTGCACGCCTTCGCCATGGACGAATGGGCTGACCAGGACGGCAAAGTAGCCCCCGAGAGCTATCCGCAAGGTTTCGGCCACGCACTGAAGAAGTGGTTCTACAACAAGATTGACGAAAACCTGCGGCCGCCCGAGAAGCAAATCACCCTGTTCACCAACGAGAACATTGACAACTACAGCAAGATGCTCGCCGACATGGGCGGCGCAGACGCTTGCTATAGCGGCAGCGGTTGGGCTGGGCACATTGCGTTTGTGGACCCTGACTCACCAGAGCTGGCGGCTGACAGTCTCGACGAGTGGAAACAACTGTCGGCCCGGGTGGTTACGCTGCACCCGCTGACCATCGCGCAGAACTCATTGCACGGCAGCTTCGGCATGTGCGGTGATCTGACGTTCGTTCCGCCTCGTGCAGCCACCATCGGACCGGCCGACGTTTGCGGATCGAAGTATGTTCGCGACACCAACGCACTTGCGACCGCAGGCACAAAAGTATCGTGGCAGCGTTTCACGTCTCGCCTGGTCGCACACGGACCAGTCACACCACAAGTGCCCTCATCGCTCGTGCAGACACTGAATACCGATTTCATAATTTCAGAATCCCACGCCGCAAACATCGAACCCGATTGGGATTTCGAGTACTAATAGGGAGGCGAGACTACAGGGTAAGGCGGGTGGCATGGCGACACACAGTCGTATCGTGGGTCGCCATGGTGTCGCTAGCGCCCTGTAATCATGGCGACCCGCCTGTCCCGGCGGGCAGGCCCCTGTGGTGTCGCCATGCCACCCGACACGATAGAATCTAATTGTAGAAAATTGCAAGAAACTGTTTTCCCGGACAGTTTTACCACCGACACGCTACCGCCTCGACAAGGGGCGGCAGCGAGTCAGGTCGCATAGTACAAACGAAAGGTAGATCATGGCTGGTTCACTCAAAGCCGGCGCCGCAGTCGCCGATATTTCACCCGTCGATTCACAATTCCTCTTCGGATATCCGCATGTGGAACGCTACAGCACCGGCGTGCATGACCCACTCGAAGCGGCCGCTCTGTACCTCTCAGATGGCGACAGTGAGATCATGTTCATTGCCAATGACATAATCTTCGTCACGAGAGAGATCACCGCCGATATCCGCAAGCGAATTCACCAGGCTACCGGCATCGACCCAGCCAATATCATGGTCACCGCCACCCACACGCATTCGGGCCCGACAACCACCGACTATCTCAGCAACGCAGCCGACCCCATAATACCCAAGACCGACCTGAAATATGTTGAACTCATGGCCAGCGGAATTGTGGACGCCGCCACTCGCGCACACGCCGCCGCCCGACCGGCCGAGGTGGGACTGGCCATTGCCGACGGAACCGGCGTGGGCACAAACCGTCGCGACCCTTCAGGCCCTGCCGACGGAGAAGTGCCCGTGATGCTTGTCAGGTCCGCAGAAGACCATAGCAATATCGCGGCGATGATGGTTTACTCGATGCACCCGACGGTGCTGCACGAGGATTCCACGCTCGTCACCGGCGACTTCCCCGCGATGACCAAACAGTACCTGCGCAAGAACGTCCTCGGCGTTGATTGCCCCGTCCTGTACCACACTGGCCCGCAAGGCGACCAGAGCCCCAGGCACGTGACCACCGCAAACACATTCGAAGAGGCAGAGCGTCTCGGCGTTATGCTCGGCGAGCGAATCGAGAAAGTAGTCGGCGATATTGAGTTTTCTGACAGCGTAACACTGCGGGCCGCGCAGGAGTATCTGGAGCTGGTCAGGCGCGGATTCCCATCGGTTGTGGATGCCGAAGCGCATCTGAAGAAATCGGTCGAAACGCTGGAGCGTCTCCGAACGACCGGCGCATCGTCGCAGGATGTTCGGACAGCAGAGTGCGACTGGTTCGGCGCGGAAGAAACCCTCACGCTTGCCAAGGCGGCTGTCGATGGCAAGCTGGATGCCACGTATGACAAATGCATGCCGGCTGAGATACAGATACTAACCGTGGGCGAGTGGTCCTTTGCGGGATGGTGCGGCGAGGTGTTTGTAGACTTCCCGCTTGCGGTAAAGGCAGAGTCGGACAACGTGTTCATAATCGCACTTGCCAATGGTGAGCTTCAGGGTTACATAGTCACCGAAGCAGCGGCCGCCGAGGGCGGATACGAGGCCTCCAACGCACTGTTCGCTCCCGAAAGCGGAGACATGATGGTAGCCAAAACGCTGACAATGCTGGAAATGCTCGCCAGGTAATCCGACGAACCCAGGAATCAACATATGGAACTTGTACTTGGTATTGATCTCGGCACGAGCTTTTTCAAGATGGGCCTGTTTGACAAGTCCGGCCAGATGCGCGGCCTGGGCCGCCAGGCCGTGCCCACAAACACGGGCGATGGGTCTCGCGCGGAAGTAAGCGTTGATGACTTCTGGCGCATCCTGCGACAAGGGGTCAGTGAAGCTCTCCAGCAGGCATCGGCTCTGCCATCCGACATCAAGGCGCTGTCATATTCGTCGCAGGCCAACACTTTTGTGCTCCTTGACGCCAGCGACGCACCGCTGACGCCACTGATCCTCTGGACCGATATGCGAGCCGATGGAGACAAGCCTGACGATGCCCTCCTTGCTCACTGGAGCCACGAAGATTACCTGCACACCACGGGCATCGGTATCGAACCCGGGCCCGGATTCGCCATCGCCAAGCTGCGTTGGATCATGAAGCATGACAGCGACACTTGGGCTCGCGTCGCGAAAATCATGACGATATCGGACTATCTCGTTTACTCACTCACAGGCACAACCGTGGGCGATGGGGGCACTGCGGAGCTAACGAGTGTCTATGACGTTCCCAACCGCAAATGGTGGGCAAAGGCCCTGGTTAACCTGGGTATCCCGATTGAAAAGCTCTCCACGCCGCTCAGGCCGGGAAGCCTTGCCGGCAGCGTAACCGCCCTCGGCGCCGAACGCATCGGCATCTCGCCAGGCGCACAAATGGCGGTTGGCAGCCTGGACCACCACGTTGCCGCCATCGGAACCGGCGCCGGCACCATAGCTCAGCTCAGCGAATCGACCGGTACGGTAATGGCCGCCTTGGCATGCACCGACGAGTACCGCACACTGCCGGGCTGCTGCACCGGCCCGGGCATAGATCACGGAACCTACTACAATCTTGCGTTTGACACCAACGGGGCATCAGTTCTCCAGTGGTACCAGGAAACCCACGCAGCCGAAATGAGCGTTGCCGATCTGGTGGCGACAGCGGCCGACGTGCCTGCTGGCGCCGATGGACTTCTTGCCAGACCAAACGCCAACCAGTGCAAAGGGTTTGGCGGTTTTAGGGACATGGACGATTCTCACACGCCCGGCCATTTCGCCAGGGCAATAATGGAATCCACCGTGCGAACGCTTGGCGAGCTTGTGGACAATCTTTCGCCACATGACAGGCCCGCCAAAATCGCAGCCACCGGGGGCGGAGCCAAGAGCGACCTGTGGCTTCAGATGAAAGCCGATATGATCGGGGCAGAGTTCATCAGGCTCACCTGCCCGGAACCGGCCTGCATGGGCGCGGGAATGTTGGGGGCTGTGGCTGCGGGATGGTTTGACAACATTCAATCCGCATCCGGATGGATAAAGATAGCCAAAGTCTTTTCGCCGGCGCGTTAATCAGCGGCATGCATTCGATATTGCTGATGAGGATTTGCTCAGGCGAGCTTGTAGACTCCGCGCTCGACGGTCTTGAACCTCTTATCGCGTGACAATGATTGAGCAACGATCGTTCGGAATATCTTTGACCTGGTCTTGTAGCCGCGGTCCAGAACAGCATCAACGGCATCCTTCACCGAAATCGTCTTGTGTTCCTTGATAACAGCCACAAGCGCGTCGGCAAGGCTCTGCGAGTTTTCAATTGCGGCTGCTCTCTTGCCGCCGCCCACTCGCACGCTCCCCTCCAGCTCTGCGATGTTGGCTTCCAGTTTCTCAAGTTGCTTAACAAGCCGATCTCTTTCGGCCCGCTGTTTTGGCAGGGCTCGCCGCCTTCTTTCTATTTCAGCTTGCAGATCCAACGTAGACACCAGTGCCAGTTTTTTCGTTGCCATTATGCACCTCAACAGGAATTAATACGCTTTTCATTAGACGCCATGCGATTAGAATAGAGGCGACACTTATCGCCTAATTGTAGGCACACTGCAAGGTGAATAACACGCCTGTTTTAGCACCAACTCGCCCACACGGCACAACCACCCGCACAACAAAGCGTTGCGCCCTGTAAGATCAATGAGTCCACCAAATTCGTACTTGGCAAATGCGACAATATCTGATACACCTACTCGCTGACCTGCGACGACTCACGATGACAGGAGAAGCTGGCTTCCACTGGCGCAGGAACGCTCCGCATGCCACCGGCACGCTGAAAGGAACGCTTCATGAGTAATTCACGATCCCTGTTGAAAATGTCACTCCTTGTGATATTCGCCTGTTTGCACACTGCCCTTGCAAGCCCCACGACCGCAGGTGAATTCGCAGTCCGTGATGGCGACAAGTTCGTCATCTATGGCGACAGCATTACCGACCACGCATACTACCCGCGCGTGATTGAGAACTATGTTCTAACGCGTTTCCCGCAGTGGAAGGTGACGTTCTACAATCTCGGATGGGGTGGCGACGTTGCCCACAACCACTTCCGCCTGCAGCGGGACGTGCTGCCCCTCAAGCCGGACCTCATCACCTCCAACATGGGCATGAACGATGGCAGTTATACGCTTATCTCCCACGGCATCGTCAACAGGTATTCCAACGCCTATCGCAAGAACATCAAGATGTTACGACAGGCAAATCCCGACGTGAGGATTATCCTTGTGTCGGCAATCCCATTCGAAAACCGCGGCGCCCGAGACCGCGCCAACGGTGCCTATGCACAAACGCTCGGCGTCCTGTCAGATGTCAAACACAGAATGGCCATGGAAATGAACACCGGCTATGTCGACCTGTTCAGCCGCTACGCCACCAGCATGGGCAAAGGCAAGGTTATCTATCCGGACTTCTTCCTCAGCGGCGATGGCGTTCACCCCAACGTGATCGGGCAATCGATCATGGGCCTGGAGATTCTTAAAGGCATGGGCGCACCTGCCGAAATTGCAACGCTCAAGCTGAACGCCGACACCAGCAAAGCAACCGAGACATTCAGGTGCAAGATTCGCAACTTCACCGCTGCGACCGATGGAAGCATCACATTCGAACGCCTTGCAGAAGCGTTGCCCTGCCCCATCGAAGCCCGGGGCGCGAAAGCCAAAAGGTTCCTCGCGGTGGTGGGATTGTCCAAACGCCTGAATCGCGACATGCTCTTCGTGAGCGGTTTGAAGGCACCCGCATATAACATCTCCATCGGCAAGACGGTAATTGGCACCTACACTCCGCTTGAGCTTGCCAATGGCGTGAACGTGGCAGAGCCCATGACGGGACCACTGTGGGATCAGGCCCGCGCCGTAATGGCGGCCACGAATAGACGCCAGAACGCTCACTACACAAAGTGGCGCGAAGTGTGGCTGGCCAATGGCAGCAGTCGTGCCGGACAATACGATCTGGCCAACAAGGAAGCCGCCACATACGAAGCGGCCGAAGCGGCTGCGATTAAGCAACAGCACGAGCTTAACAAGCCCAAGTGGGTCACGTTCACGCTGACGCCCACCAAGGCCAAGGTATACGAACTGCCCAAGCCGGTAACACACGATAATGTCAGTGCGAAGAACCGCCCCTCGATGCTCAAGAAGATTAACTGGGATGGCAAACCGGTTATATACGTGGACCTGAGCAAAGTGGTTAACCGTGGCTTTGCCGATGCCAAAGCAGGCGATGGCAAGGGCGGATGGTCCGATCAGGGCCCAAGCAACGACCTGGGCTCGTTCCCGACCGGACAACAGGTTCTCAATGGCATACCGTTCAGCGTGATCCACCCGAGCCAGAATGCGGGCAAGTCCATGCTGGTACTGAGCGGCCGCAAGGGACTGAAAGCTCCCATCAAAGCCGTCATCCCAATCAACGCCAAGGCAAAAACACTGGCGTTGCTGCAGACCGGAGCTTGGGCAAACAAAGGAAAGATCAAGCTCACGATTACCTACGCCGGTGGAATCCAGATCGAGAAAACCATGCATGTCGGCGTGCATCTGTCTGACTGGTGGGGACCTCCGATTTCCCTTCCCGCAGCATACCGAGCATGGAAAGGCCGCAACAGCCGCGGAAATGGAATCGGCGCGTACTACAGCCCGATAATCAATCCTAACCCGGCAGCGACCATAGAATCACTGACACTGGAAGTGCCGGCCGGGCAGCAAGTGGTTTACGGACTGATGGCGATAACCGCACTAAAGTAAACCAGCTCAGACACACAATCGCAAACACAAGGCGAATCGCCTTAATATCCCCCGCTTCGGAACATATCGCCAGATCCGCGCCGCTTGTGGCCTTCAGATATCTCGCAAGCTCGGCCGCTGCAAACTTCACAGGGGCAGAAGCATCGGACGGAATGTCGATGCTTCTGCCCGGGCGGCGTATCGATTATGGCGTTGTTTTGGGCGAGCCGCAGATTGATTGCAAAGCACAATCCTGCCGGCCATGAATCATCGCACAATACTGCGGTTTTCAGCCATATCGGACACATCCGCAGCGTAACAAGCCTTTGACAGGTTGTCTTGTTGTATTTATAATACAAGCTGACATGGCAAACAAAAACAATGGTAACAAAGAGTTTCTGCCCGAATCGCCCGATAGCGATGTGCCCCTGTTCGTGAAGCTGAAACGCTTGCTGCGAACGCAAATGCTCACCGGACATTTCAAGGATGGACAGCGCCTGCCCTCCGAGCACGAGCTGTGCGCGGCCCACGGTGTATCGCGAATCACCGTCCAGCGGGCGATGCAGGACCTGCTGGCAGAAGGACTGCTCGTGCGAAAGCAGGGCAAGGGCACCTTCGTTAATATCCAGCGGACCAATGAGCAGAAGAACATGGTGGGCATCCTCCACTTCGGCGAGTTGCCCGAGTCACAGATGGTTACCAGGATCCTCGACGGCGCAAATGAAGCTGCCGCCCAGGCCGGTTTCAAAGTGGTGATGATCTCCTCGGACATCAGGATAGAAACCCCGCTCGAACCGGCAATGGCACTGAACGAAGCCAAGACAATCGGAACACTCCTCATGTCGCCCGTCGGACCGCAGGAAGCTCCTGCCATGGCCAGGCTCATCCATGCCCTCAAAGCCACCAACCAGCATATCGTGACGGTCGACACGCGAATGGAAGACCCCGAAAGCCAGTCCATCTCATACGTCACCAGCCGCAACCGCGATGGCGCATACGAGATGACAAAGCACCTCCTGTCTCTCGGATACAAACGTCTTTCGTTCCTGGCGATCTCCAGCAGCGACTCAGCAGTGAAACGCAAAGCCGGTTTCCTTGACGCACTCGAAGAGGCAGGAATCGAACCGCGACCTGAATACATGCTCAAAGTTGCCGCCGACGAAATACTGCAACAAGGCATTCAGGAACTTGACGTTTTCATGGCCATGCGCGAACCACCCGAAGCCATCTTCTGTACACATGACAGAATCGCAGCCAATGTGATCGAAGCGGCCAGGGCGAGAGGGCTGAAGGTGCCCGGAGATTTCGCGGTGGTCGGTTTTGACGACCTGCCCGAAACCATAGACATTTGCCCCAATCTCACAACCATCCATCAGGAATTCTTCAAGATCGGAAGCCGCGCTATGGAAGTGCTACTCGGGCACATACGCGGGGAAATAACCAAACCGATAACCGAACGCATCCCGTGCCGCCTCGTAGTCCGCGAATCATGCGGAGCAAAGCTCAAGGGCTAGACTTAGAACGTATCACGTCCGAACGCGAATGCGCGGTTTGGAACCGGGAACTTTGCGAGGCGTTACCCGGGGAGCAAAGGGGACCGGCCTTCTGCCGACAGCATCGGCCACGTCCGCACCGACCTGATCATCCTGCGGCGTGTCCAATAAGAATTCCACATGCTGCACGGCGGCTTGCTCTGCCGCGCGGCGATGCGGAAAAATACACTCCAATCCCGCAAACAGCATACATATCACGCACGAATACAAGCTACCCAACGTAAGCGCCGCCCACCAGGCACCTGCGTTCTGAACGTTTGTGTTATTGCTCAGCGCAACTGCGAACGCTGCATAAATGCACGGTATCGCCACCAGCACAGCCATCCCGGCCGCCAGCCATGATTTGCGGAATCTGATGCGGACCAACAACAAGACCAACAGCAGCACAACCCCGTGGATGACTATGGCTCTCTCGTGCACGAGCATTCGCCACCCGGGCAATGACGGGAATGACTGCCACAGGGAGCGGCTAGCGAGAACATGCATCAGGTCACCCTTCACCAGCCTGCCCAGTTCGATATCACCGGTTGCATCCAGCCCGGCCAGCGAAGCTACCATCGTGCCCAATACCGACACGCAGATTACCATGAGGACAATTACCCCAACGGCTTTGCGTCTACGCATAACAAGTCTCCTTGCTGTAAGCGCACAACGGCGCCCTGTTATAAGTATCGTCACTCTGGCACCACACCTTTACTTCATGAGCCCGATAATTTCACCCCGCCAAACCGCAGGCTCGCAGCATTCACAACCCGCGGACGTAAGGCTTTGCATCACTTACAATTGACAACCTCCGGCCCATGCGGTCTACTATTGCACATGGATAATAAAACAGCCACAGGCGCCAATACGCCGGTCAAACCGCAGAAGGTTTGCTCGAAATGCGAAATGGTCATACCTGCTGAAGTTACGTTCTGCCCGCACTGCGGAATGCACATTGCCAGCAGCAAACCAATCTCCAAGTGGCACATCCATCGCAGAATGTATAACTGGGTACTATCATTCGCCCACAGCAAACATTCGATGACCGCACTGTTCACCCTGAGCTTCGCCGAAAGCAGCTTCTTCCCGATTCCGCCGGATGTACTGCTGATGCCCCTGTGCCTCGGCCATCGCAAAAAATCCCTCTGGTTCGCACTCGTTACCACAGTGGCCAGCGTGATGGGCGCGTATTTTGGGTATATCCTCGGTATGTGGGCTGTCGACGCCGCCGTCGCAGTAATACCTTTTATCACTCACGACCAAGTGCAAGCCCTCATGAAGGAATTCGAAGAACGAGGCCAATGGTATGTGTTCGTCGCAGCCCTCACGCCAATTCCCTTCAAACTGCTAACGATAACCGCCGGAGCGGCCAATATGAATCTTCTGGTGTTCACTCTGGCCTGCGTGGTAGGCCGATCCATAAGGTTCTTCGGCGTAGCGGGCATGTTCTGGTGGATTGGGCCAAAAGCTGGCCCGTTCATAGACAAATACTTCAACTGGCTGGCGATGGCATTCGCCGTGCTGCTTGTGGGCGGGTTCGTGGTCGCCAAGTATTGCATGCACTAAACCGTCAGGGAGACACCCACACCATGCGCGAATGGTTTGCCCAATATGGTCTGTCGATAGTCTGGCTGCTGTGCGGCTTGTACGCCGTGCTCGTGGGCAGCGGAAAGCTCACCAACACCAAGTATAGCAGTGAGCAAAAGCAGTGGCGAAGGCGGCACGGGAGGATGATGCTCCTGCTCGGTATCGTGCTGATGCTTGCGAGTGGGTATGCTCTGCTCACGGCGCTACGCTCGCCATAATTACACCCGCACATGTGTACAATTCCCCACAGACCCTGGTTAATCGCAGTTGTCGGAGAACTTCACAATGCCCATGACTGATGAAGAACGCAAAACACTCGTTGGGCTCGCCGCATCCGCTGTCGAATCACAGATATGCGGAACCCCCAAGCCGTCGGCCGGCAACGTGGGAGGCGTGCTGGCCGAAATGCGAGGCTGCTTCGTTACGCTCACCAACGCAGGCCGCCTGCGTGGATGCATCGGAACATTCAATCCCCACATACCGCTGGCGGAGATGATTATCGAGATGGCGCAAGCGGCTTCGGGGCACGATTCGAGATTCTTCAGCGATCCAATAACCCCCGGCGAGCTGGACTCGCTTTCGATTGAAGTGTCTGTGCTTTCGCCGCTCGAAGAAACCGCCGACCCTGCCGCGCTCACGATAGGCACACACGGAATATTCATAATCTCGCAGGGGCAGTCCGGGTGCTTCCTGCCCGAAGTAGCCACCGATCAGGGTTGGGACGCCGAAGAGTTTCTAAGCTACTGCTGCGCCCACAAAGCTGGCCTGCCGGCCGATGCATGGAAAGCCCCGGACACAAAAGTCTACCTCTTCACCTCCGAACAGTTCCACGGTTAACGCCTATCACAACTTGCCGAAAACATCCCGCTTTGAAACCGTTACGAATCGGAAAATGGCAAAGCACACTTGGCAACTGAACAATGTGAATTGGTGCAAAATGGTGCGAAATGGTGCAAGAATACCATCTTGTGCACCAATTTTTGGCGTTGAAAATCGGCCGTTAATGGCCGATCGCGCCAGCCGTTAGCCATCATTGACAACTGGAATGGCCGTCGCATGTGCACCAACCGCAGAAAACACCGTTTTCGCAACGTTTTTTCGTTCTACCCCACAAAACCCAAAATTGCCCGCATCAGAATCCGCGCCGCCGGTCAGTATGTTGATATATGACTGCGCGCCGTCGCGATCCCGCAGCGCCCTGCCGCATGTCGGCGGGGACATGTCCGGCTGCGGTAGTCCCGATGTCGAAGATCCCGAAGAACATCGGGGTACATCGGGACCGTGTCTCCCACCGCGACTTGTCACGACGAAGCCGCAGGCGGAGACGGATCAAAGATGCCATGCCGCATTGTCCGTCCGCATCGCGAATGTACGAATCGCCATGCCGCATGCCGATGGGGCGTCACCTGCTTTTAATAGGTATGGTGTCCCCCGATTCCCTGGTGTCCCCCGATTCCCAGGCGAATTCACATCGCAAGTGCAACAAGTTCGGGCCAGAAGCAGGACATCGCAG
>CBDUQP010000043.1:0-24070 GCA_965369385.1 uncultured Phycisphaerales bacterium | reverse complement strand
GGATTTGAAATAGGTAGCTCACCTGCGGTCTCCTGGCCACACGTGAGCGAAGCGAACACAGTGGCGAATCACCTGCTCACCTGTTCAGCCCAGTCAGCATATAGGACCTTTCTGCAGCCTGATTTCTGCCGCCGTCTGCTGCTCGCAAGTTCTGCTTTTGAAGCGAAGCTAATGCCTTATGAAGAAGCTCTTATCTCCTACTAGAAAAGAATCTCGCACACCCAACCCCAACACATCCTTGTCACAGCATCAGGGCATGCGTCACCTCAGACCGGCCGCAGTGAATCCGACTTGGCCCGCGCATGCCTTGCCACTCGCAAAGCCATCCGCAATGCACTGGATCACCTCGAACTATGCAGCCTGGCCAAACGCAAGTACGAGAAAGGACTTGTTTCAATTCAGAGTGAATCTACATGCGCCGCCCAGTCCTTCCCGAAATTCAATCAAACGAGATAGCCTCGCCGAAACTCACCACCAACGATTCACGAAGAAGACGCCGGCCTGCACAAGGTCGGCGTCTTTCTTACTATTTTGTAATGCCTGCCTCGCATTTCTCACATTCTTGTAACTTGTTACGTTCTTTGCCTCTCTGGACCTACCCTTTCTAACGCCAATTTTCCTAAGCACTTAGAATCTAGTTTTGGTTTTGGCACGCAACGTGCTTAAGGGAGAGGTGTTGGGTTGGCCTGCTAGAGCATTCCTAATGCATCTGTAGCGGGTCGAGCGTCTGGCGAGGACAAGGATGGCAAGGACGGCGAAGCAGACAACCCCGTGGGTTGTCGATGCAGCCGGACGCAGCCAGCCGCAGACGCAGCCAGCTCGAACGCTACAGATGCGTTAGGAACGCTCTAAGTGAAAACTCGATCGAGGAGATGAGATGCTGAAGAGATTATCGCTGATCGCGGCGGCTGTGGCTATCATGGCGGTGCCCCAAGCTGCGCTGGCGGCGGAGGCTCAAGCTGCGCCGCGCATTGACTCGGGTGTCACCGCGTGGATGCTCACGTCTACTGCACTTGTCTTGCTGATGGTGCCGGGACTGGCGATGTTCTACGGTGGACTTGTGCGCACGAAGAACGTGGTTGGCACGATGATGCACAGCTTCGCAGCCATGTCTATTGTCGGGATCATCTGGGTTGTCTGCGGATACTCGATGGCATTCGGCGAAAATGTGCTTGGCGGATGGTTCGGGTGGAACTGGGACTTCTTCATGCTCAAGGGCATAGACACCTCCATTTCCGATGCGGGCATCCCCGACTACATATTCGCGATGTTCCAGGGCAAGTTCGCCATTATTACCCCCGCCCTGATCGCCGGCGCGTTTGCCGAGCGAGTCAAGTTCCGTGGCTACTGCGTCTTCATTGCCTTGTGGAGCCTTCTCGTCTACAACCCGTTGTGTCACTGGGTGTGGGCTGACGGCGGCTTTCTCACGGGAAGAGCCATCGACTTCGCCGGCGGAACGGTAATTCACATCTCAGCCGGCGTGGCAGGGCTGGTTTCCGCACTGTATCTTGGGGCGCGTTACGGATACCCCAAGACGGCGATGAACCCCAATAACCTCGTCATGACTCTCATGGGAGCAGGCCTGCTGTGGGTGGGATGGTTCGGGTTCAATGCGGGATCATCGGTATCGTGCGGCCTGCAGACCGCCCAGGCGTTGACCGTAACGCAAGTTGCCGCCGCCATGGGCTCGCTAACATGGATGGCGTTGGAAGGATTCTTCCACAAGAAAGCAACCAGCCTGGGGTTCGTGTCGGGAATGCTTGCGGGGCTGGTGGTAATCACGCCGGCTGCGGGAGATGTGCTTCCCGGCGGAGCGATGGTACTGGCGGCACTGGCTTCGTGCTGCTGCTACGGTGCGATAGTGATGAAGAACCGCCTGGGATACGATGACACGCTGGACGTGTTCGGAATCCATGGCATTGCGGCGATAATCGGCGCGATCGGCCTGACATTCTTCCTCAGGGCAGGCAGCGGCGTGGGCAACTTCTATCAACAGCTCTGGAACCAGACCGAGAGCGTATTGGTCAGCATTTCATACTCGGGTATTATGACTCTGGTTCTTCTCGTTTTCGTGAACAAGGTGTTCGGTCTGAGAATGAACGAGGAGGAGGAAAAGGCGGGCCTGGACCACAGCCAGCACGGCGAACACGGCTATGGTCTGACGAATCTGAGTTAATCGAGCCACAGACGCGGTTGACGTAACATGGCATGCTAACACTTAATGTTGTTTTCGGAGTAACAATGAAGCTCATTACCGCAATTATCCAGGAAGACAGATTGGACGAGGTCCGCGAAGCCCTTATCGCGGCCGAGATCCATCGCATTACCGTGAACCGCGTGGCCGGGCACGGCAGACAACAGAGCATCGATATCTATCGCGGGAAGTTGATCGCCCCAAGCCTGGTTTCGAAAGTGGAGATCAAGATCGCAGTGAATGACAATTTTGTCGAACCTGCGGTTGAGGCAATACTCAAGTCGGCAAGGCATGGCGAAGAGGGCCTGATCGGCGATGGAAAGATACTCGTAGCGCCGCTCGAAGAATGCATCCGCATTCGCACAGGCGAAAGAGGCTCGGAAGCTATCTGACCCCGCCCGATACGCCTGGGGCCGATATCCAGCTCACCAGCACACCGTGCAAGGGAACCAGGATTATGGTTCGGATCCCTTCAATCCCACCGGCCTGATCCGCCGCCCGGGCAGTACGAACTGTGAGGGTGCACGATTTTCGCGCTAAGATTTGTGGCGGGTATATGTCGATATAGAGTTGGCAGCTCGGCGACAGCATGATGCTAGCCGCCGACCGGCCCGGCAATATTGGCCACAAGACAAAGAACAAAACGCGGATTTTGATCCCGAGGAGCGATTCCATGAACAGACGCCAACGCAAAATACAGATAAGCATAGATGGATACACGCGGTTCTGCCTGACCGCCATCATGGTCTTGCTGACCGTGCTCGTGATAGGTCTATGGGCCGATTTGCCCTTCACGCCGGCCGCTCAGGCGGAAAAAGGCTCCACGCGAGACTCCAGAGAGAAATTCCGCGACAGCCGCAGCGCACGAAAGCAAATGCTTGGAGAGCAGATAGATGCGATGAAGTACCAAAAAGATGCCGCCAAGCGACTCAATGAGCTTGTCGAGCTGTTTGAGTCGGGCAATGCGAAAGTGCAGCTCATCGATAAGGACGCCAAATAGCCATCCCCTTGGCCCATTGGCATTTCACTTACAGCACTAACACCTTATCAATACAGCATTAACGCTATTCTTCTACGGGTCGGTCCGGGCGAATTCATTCGCTCAAACCGGCCCGTTCCTTTCTATCTTCCGCCAGCAACTTTCCTGCGTACAATCCATATGAGCATGCTTCCTCGGTAGTTACGCCCTTTCACCTGTGTGTGTGCTTGCCCTATAATGGTTCACTCAAATGCACTTGCAGATGGCACACATTTGCGATACTATTTATATGAAGTGTTCACGTGACATGTTTTCGAACTGGACCAACATCACTAGGCACCGCCGCAAACGTTCAGGAAACACCATGGCCGCCAATGCACCACAACCCACCGGATACCACAGGGTCAAACGAGACATCGAACAAATGATCGCCAGCGGTGTGTTCCAGCGAGGTGCACTGATTCCTGCTGAGAAGAAGCTAACCGTCCAGCTCGGCGCCACGCTGGGCGAGGTGCGCCTGGCGGTGAACAAGCTCGCCTCAGAAGGCCGGCTCGATCGAATCCCGCGCAAAGGCACTGTCGTCACAAATGACAATGTGACACGCTCTGCGGCAGCAACCGCCACCTGGGCAGTGATCCTTCCCACTATGGAATACTTCTACGCCCCGATAGTCAACACGATCGAGCAGGAGACGCGCGCGAACGGAACGTCGCTGTGGCTTCGCTGTTTCGATGAGGAGCTTGATCGCGAACGTCAGTCTGTATGGGAAGCCGTCGAGCACGGTGTCAGTGGAATCATCCTGGCCCCTGCGGTAACGCCGGAAACACGCCCCGCCGAGAGCCTGGAGTATCTGGGCGAACTGCCCGTGCCGGTAGTGATACTGGATCACTGGAGCATAGACCTGCCGCTTTCAGGCGTGGATGCGGTCCTCAGCGACAACTTCGCCGGGACCTACCAATCCACTGTGCACATGATCCGCCACGGATACAAGGCCATATCACTGGTCCACAGTGAAAACGATTCGCGGGAAATGCGGGAACGCCTAAGCGGTTATCTGGCTGCTTTGCACGATCACGATCTGGAAGAACCGGAGATATTCGCCCGGGTGCGAGATGTGGAAGATGGACGAATTCACCTATTACAGGCTCAGCTTGATGCAGGCACCGATGCCTTCGTAACCACTAACGACAACACCGCCTCCATCCTGATCCGCAAGCTGCGGGAACTTGGGTTATCAGTACCCGATGACATCGGCGTGATCGGATATGACGACGAGGATTTCGCAAGAATCGTAGACCCGCCACTGAGTTCGGTGCATGTGGAAAAGCACGAGATCGCAAAGCGGGCAGTTGAGTTGCTCCAACAGCGCATAGAAAGCGGCAAGAAAGGCCGCCACCGCACGGTGGTGATACGCCCGACCGTAGTAGCTCGCGGAAGCTGCGGACGCAATTGCCTGACACAATACCAGCAAAACGGCCCGCAGGCCCGCAGACTTCAGCAATAGCACTCATCACGAGACCTCTGGGCTTGCGCATCTAATCCCCTCGCCATTATTGCTGTTGCCGTTTTCGTCAACCCCGGCAGCCGGGGGGGGTCCGAACCGGTAACATAGGTAACACTTCGTACCTGGCACATGAATATTGAACCCTTTTGAATATCATTTCAAAATCCCCTTCAACGAAGAGCATATACTGATTCTAGAAATATCAAGGCTCATTTCTGCCGATTCGGACCGTTTTGGTTTGACTTCGTACGTTTTTCGTCGTTATTGTCTGTTTCCTTACGATAATCGAACCATACAGGGCAGGGCAAAAACGGGAGTTCGCCATGAAGCTGGGAACAGTCAAAGAAATCAAGAAGCATGAATACCGTGTCGGCCTGACCCCTTCGTGCGTGAGGGCATATGTATCCAACGGGCACGAAGTGCTCGTCCAGACCCAGGCAGGCGCAATCGCTGGATTCCCCGATGAGCTCTACGAGGCCGCTGGCGCAAAGATCGCTCCCGACGCAGCCGCCGTCTTCGCGGAAGTCGACATGGTGGTGAAAGTCAAAGAGCCCCAGCCGGTAGAAATAGACATGCTCCGCGAGGGCCAGATACTCTATACCTACCTGCATCTCGCTGCGGACGCGGAGCTCACCGCAGGCCTGCTCGCACGCGGGGTGAAGGGCGTTGCATACGAGACCATCGAAACAACTGATGGCCAGTTGCCCTGCCTGCGCCCGATGAGTGAAATCGCCGGCCGCCTTGCCCCCCAGCAGGGTGCCAAGTATCTCGAGAAGACATTCGGCGGCAGGGGCGTGCTGATGGGCGGCGTACCGGGCATTCGTCCTGCAAAAGTAGCTATCCTGGGAGGCGGCGTAGTGGGCACCAATGCTTGCAAGGTCGCCGTTGGAATGGGAGCCGATGTCACAGTGCTTGACGTGAATGCCAATCGCATGACCTATCTGGACGATATTTTTTCCGGGCGAATCACAACGCTCTATAGCACTCACGCCAACATGGAAGAAATTCTCGCTGAGAGCGATCTTGTAATAGGGGCTGTTCTGCTGCCAGGGACAAAGGCTCCATGCCTTATTAATCGCGACAATCTCAAGCTGATGAAGCCCGGTGCCGTAATTGTGGATGTTGCCGTGGACCAGGGCGGCTGCGTCGAAACCACCCGCCCCACCACGCATGACGATCCCGTTTATGTGGTGGACGATGTTGTTCACTACTGCGTAGCCAATATGCCAGGGGCAGTAGCACTGTCTTCCATACAGGCGCTCACCAGCACCACGCTTGGCTACGGGCTGAAGATCGCAGGCATGGGACTGGAGGCCGCGGCCATGGAATCTCCGGAATTGGCGCTCGGCGTGAACCTGTACTGCGGAAAGTGTACGTACAAAGGGGTGGCTGAATCACTCGATTTGGAATACACTCCGGTAGAACAACTACTCTGTCACACGGAAAATGCACGATAATAACCTGTCCGCAGTCCCGATTACACCTGCCGGCAGGTAGGCAGGTCGCGAACTGGCAGTACTTACGAATACTCAGGTTCGCAGATTTCGTCATGACAGAGACTACTGGAGTGACACATGCAGCCTGACGCCACCGACTGGAAAATTATCGATTTACTGAGAGACGGGCACCAGCCCAATAACACAATCGCCAAGGAGCTGGGGTGTTCCGAAGGCATGATTCGCAACAGACTGAAGAAACTCAAGGAAGCCGGCATCTTGCAGGTGAGAGCATTGATTAACCCTGAAGTGCTGGAGAATCAGCAAATTGCGCTGGTGGCGGTGAATGTAACCGAATCACGCCTGCTTGATGCCAAAGCGGCTGAGATAGCCGAACTCGATAACGTACTGTCAGTGTCGATCGTATCGGGCAGATATGACCTGATGGTGGAACTGCTGGTGGATTCCAATCGCGGACTGGTGCAATTCCTCACCAAAACGTTGCCGAAAGTAAAAGGCCTGACGAACACCGAAAACTTCCTGATGCTCAAGAGTTTTCGGAAATTCGTCTAGTTCTTTGTCCCGGCGAAACTGACTTGTCGCCGTTACAAAGAACTAGCGATGCTTGTTCTGGCGATCTGCAGCCTTCTTGAGTTCTTCCAGACCATGCCGCAGGC
The DNA here is from genome assembly GCA_965369385.1 of uncultured Phycisphaerales bacterium. Classification (GTDB taxonomy): domain Bacteria; phylum Planctomycetota; class Phycisphaerae; order SM23-33; family SM23-33; genus CBDUQP01. The sequence continues at coordinate 17,280 of CBDUQP010000043.1, read as the reverse complement.
AATGCACTGCAAGCAACAGGCACTCTGTCCGTAGCGGATCATCTGATGCAAGCCGACGGCTACACCACTGGAGCACAGCGGTGCACCCTGGAGAGAATTTCTCGACCCCCACCCGTTCGATCACGTCAATCAGATGGCGAGAGCCTGCGAGCAAATCGTCGGTGGCCAGCGATTCCGAACACGCGTTCAGCAACGCCTTCACCTGTTCGCCATCAATATCAAGCTTCCTGGCCCATTTGCTGACGGAGTCTATCGCAAGAGAAAGCGTGGTGCCCATCTCCCTTGCGGCCTTTCGCCACAACGTAATGAACTGCTTCTCACCGCCGACGATACCCGCGACAGCCAGCGTCAGCTCACTTCGCACCGACTCACCTTGGGCCTTGTCCAGACAATCCAGAATGTCACTGACGGCATCCCGGTATCCGAGCGTTCCAAGCGCCGCAGCGCAGGCCACGCATCTTCGCAGCAGTAGTTGGTTCGTTGGGCATGGGCGTGGTAATACCTCCAGCATAAGAGCAAGCCAGGCAAAGATGCCAGCGGGCGAACCCGCACATTGGCTGACTTTCGCGTGACCGTAGCGCGTTTAACCGAAAACCACCCGCCTACGCAACACAATCCCGATTCAAACGAATAAATTGTGCCCGGAAGCATTTACGACAAATTCCCGTGAGCCCATCGATGTTCACACCGCACCGCACTTTCCCCGACATTATCCATATTTCCACTTGCACACCCCAGCTAACCGGATAGACTTCCGAGTTCATGAGCCACGCTGAAACGGTGTTGCGATAGGAGCATAACAATCATGATACGCTTGGCAGTTATCGGACTGGGAGGACGATCCCACAGTCTCGTACACGCACTAAAAGAAGCTACGGATGACATAACCGTTACTTCGGTAATAGACCCCAACCGCGAAGGTGCCGAAAAGTACCTGAAACAACTGGAGATCGATTCGGCCGACGTCGCCTTCTATGAAGACACCGACGCATGGCTGACCGCCGGCTCCGATGATAACGCAATAATCCTCGGAACGCGGTGTAACATCCACGCCCCGCTTGCGGTCAAGGTCGCAGCCACGGGGCTTCCGATGCTACTGGAAAAGCCCATCGCAATCGACGCAACGCAGCTCGAATCGCTTATCGATGCCTACAAGGGCCGGGACAACGTGGTTATCTCCTTCCCCCTGAGATACACCCCGCTGTTCCAGGCAGCACTTGACATCCTTGACTCGGGCAGGCTCGGCGAGATCAACCAGTTGCAGGCCATCAACAACGTGCCATACGGCGGAGTCTACTACTCCAAGCCGTATCGCGATCCGGAGATCACTCACGGACTGTGGCTGCAGAAGGCGACACACGATTTCGACTACATCAACCTGATGATAGCCAGCCGCCCGGAAACAGTGGCTGCCACGAGCACACAAAAGATCTACGGTGGCGAAAGAGACTTCGATCTGATGTGCTCGCAGTGCGAAGACGCGGAAATATGCCTGGAGAGCCCGAAGAATCTCCGCAGGCGCAACAGTGCCAACGGAATGCCCCATGATGATCACTCGTGCGTGTACGCAAAGGGGATCGAGAATCAGGATGCCGGCTCGGCCCTGATCGAATACGAATGCCGCACCAACGTGACATACACGCAAAACTTCGCCACACGCCGCGGCGCAGGCAAGCGTGGAGCCATCATCACCGGCTCGGATGCCACGCTGGAATTCGACTGGTACACGTCCAAGATCAAAGTTTGGGAACATGCCGAAAATCGCGTGGACGATATCGAAGTGAATGCAACCACCGGCCACATGGGCGGCGACTCTCAGATGATGGAAAACTTCCTTGAGGTAATCAAAGGCAACGAAGAGTCGTACGCCCCACTTTCGGCGGGTTATCTGAGCGTTGCAATGTGCCTGGCCGCAGACGCTTCGTGCAAAAGCCGCAAATTCGAGCAGATCCCACTGCTCGATACCATCTTGCCTGAGTAGCGCATTACAGTTTTTTTTGCCGCATGACACAACAATAATTGCATACATCGCGGGCGACAGGGCAACCTGCCGCCCGCTTGATTTTGACCAACTCCGCAACCACCCCAGGCTGCAAATCCCTACATTACATACATTTGTATATTTACACAAACTCTACGCTCAATAACAAACGGCGTACTTGCAAGCGTTTGGCCCGCATCACACCTCATAGGAACTTTCCGTCGAAATAAAGTCGGGCATATTCTTATCCGATGAGCATATCAGGGTGCCGTAGGGCTAAAACTGGAGAGATTCAAATGAGAAATGAACTGAGCGAAATTGAGGCGATATGTCGCGGTGTAGTAACCGCAACTGAAGGTCTCCTGTCATGGACTTGGGATGACTACATCAGCACAATGCTTGCGCCATTCAGCCTAAAAGATGCAGGACAGGTAGCGGATGTTCTCGACGAGAACTTCGCATCCAGATGGGACTTCAAATCGATATGCAAAGCTCCCCAGTCCATCAGAGACGTCGCCACCGGGATCGGTGGAATTCGCCAGACCCAGCACCTGTTCGTCTCCGAGCCTGATCAGAACATCATGGCTTATGGAGCATGGTGGCCATGGGGAAACGAGGAAACAATCTCAATCCGTATAGGAATATTGACGCATGGAATAGATGACCACGATGCCAACATGTTCAAGAATGAATTCGCAAGCTGGTTTGCCGTTACTGCGTAATCTGCCCATCGGCGCAACTGGTGAATAAGCAATTGGCGCCACACGCATAAGGCTTGCGTATGGCGCCAAACGTTTTGATGAATGTCTGCACCATCCCTACTGTCAGGCTTGCGGGGCATCACCAGCAGCAGGACCTACATTGCCGGCCTTCATTGCCTCTGTCATGCGTTTGTTGATCTCTACATACATCATTCTGGTGTGATAGAGGGCTTCTTCGAGTGTTTTGGCTTCATCATCGGCCAGGTTGCCCTTTGTCTTCTCTTCCAAAACCGCCAGCGTATCGATGTAATGTTTGGAAAGTTCGGGATCGACCATCACCTTGCCTTCCTTCGGATCCTGCATTCCACCCAAAGCCATTATCGCCTGGGTAGCCATCATGCTTACCAGCGACACGAAGTTTGCCGGCGGAAGCTCTCTCTGTGCACCCTTCCCCGAGGGCTGGTCTGCCTCCTTGCTTTCTTCGGTCTGCTTGGCTTCAGCGGCGAGCTTTGCCTTCTCCGCCTGGGCTTGGGTCTTCCAGTCGTCGTCTACGATGATTTTCGGTGCTTCGTTTTCCTGCTCTGCCATTTCAGGCTCCTGATTTTCTAGTGAGGAAGCATGCGCTTCCGGGCTACTTGCGATATTCGATTGCCGCCTTCAACAGTCCCATGAACATCGGCTGGGGGCGTAACGGACGACTGGTCAACTCCGGATGAAACTGCCCGGCTATGAAGTAAGGATGTATCTCACGGTCAAGCTCAAGGATCTGCATTATAGGCTGCTCAGGATGCCTGCCCGAGAACATCAAACCATTTTCTTCAAGCTTTTCGATAAACTGGGGATCAACTTCGTAACGATGGCGGAATCGCTCGCGAATGTGCGTTGCTCCGCCAAACAGCTCAGCCGCGAATGATCCGGGCTTGATCTGCACATCCTGCCCACCCAAACGCATATTCCCGCCAAGTCCTTCGATCTTCTTTTGATCGGGCAGCACGTCTATGACGGGACTTTTGCAGTCGGGAGAAATCTCGGTGCTGTCGGCATCGGGAATCCGGCACACATTGCGTGCGAATTCCACCACAGCCATCTGGAAACCAAGGCATATACCGAGGTAAGGTATTTTGCGCTCGCGAGCATGGCGAATACACGCAATCTTGCCTGCGGTGCCCCGCACACCAAACCCGCCGGGCACGATAATACCGTCGACGTCGGCCAATGCAGCGGCTACGTTGGCGTCATTGAGGTCGGTGGTATCTATCCAGTTAATCTCAACATCGACCGCGTTTTGAACACCTGCATGCTCAAGGGCTTTGATAATGCTGGCGTAACTGTCTCGCAGGGAAGTGTACTTGCCTGTGACACCGATGACAACCTTGCCCGACGTCTGGTCGATTTTGTCGGTAAATTCCCGCCATCTTCTGGCTTCTTCGGCATCTTGCGAGGAATTCACGCGATCGCCGAGGTCCAGAATCTGGATCATCTGATTATCCACGGCGTTCTGTCGCATCAGTTCAGGCAGTTCGTAGATGCTGTCCAGATCGTGCATGCTGAACACCCGCCCCATCGGCACGTTGGTGTAAACGCTTATCTTCTGGCGAACCTTCTCGCCGACGGCGGTGCTTGCTCGACATGCTATCATATCCGGCTGAATACCAATGCCCATCAGACGCTTGATACCGAGCTGAGCGGCTTTGGACTTCTGCTCGCCAAGCGATGGTGGATCAATAATATAGGTCAGCGCGACAAAGGCAGTGCTGCCTGGACCTTCCTCGTACGCCAATTCACGCAGGGCTTCTATGTAGAAACTGTTCTCAAAATCACCCACGGTTCCGCCGACCTCAACGAACACAACGTCAGCGTCAGTTTTCATAGCCAACTCGCGAAGACGCAGCTTTACCTCGCCGGTTACATGCGGAATCATCTGAACATCTTTGCCAAGATAGATTCCTGCACGTTCCTTCTTTAGGACGCTGGTATAGATTTGCCCGGCAGTGGTGAAATTGGCACGTTCGAGATTCAGATCAAGCATTCGCTCATAGGTGCCCAGATCCATATCGGTCTCCATGCCGTCATCCAGCACAAACACCTCACCGTGGCGGACCGGGTTCAACGTGCCCGAGTCAATGTTAAGATAGCCTTCCAACTTGATCGGCGAAACCTTCAATCCCTTATCTTGAAGAAGCTTAGCTAAGCTAGAAGAGAAAATACCTTTGCCCAGTCCGCTTATCACGGTGCCCAGAACGACTACATACTTCGCCTGGCCTTTGCGATATCCGTCGGGGATGGGGGTGTAGAATTCCGTTTCGTCGGTCCGGTCTTTGACCGAACGCAGTAAATCCATGGCTTCACTCATGGGAACGCAATTTAGCCGCTTGAAGCCCAGGAATCAAGCATGACCAGACTTTGACCTGCAAAACCTCTCATAACGGGCAGAATCCTGGTCCGGGAGTTCGCTGAACGGGACCCCGGCCGGTCTGGAGAGGAATGTCCAAACCAAATGTAGAATCATGCAATCCACGAACGTTGCCCAATACACTATCGCATGATACTAATGACACTGTACTCAGCACCGAAAGGATTACCCAATGCCAATTGATTTCAGTTTCGATAGATGGGCCACAGTCAAAGATAACTACGACAAGTGGTGGGCAGGCGAACTTGGACGCCCGATAATTTCATACCCTCTATTGGGCAGGCCCGCCGGACGAGACGAACCCGACCTGCCATTTCATCATTTCACAGCATTCTATGACGATGACGTTACCCCAGAACAGATCGTGGACCGCTGGGACTATGAACTGTGCTGTCAGCATTTCCTGGGCGATGGATTCCCGGCGATCTGGCCGAATTTTGGCCCAGGTGTGCTGGCTGCGATATGCGGCTGCGAGCTTAATACCACTGCCAGCACCGTCTGGTACCGCTTGGCAGAGCAGAAGAGCATAGACAACATAAGTATCAAATATGATCCTGAAAACCGCTGGGCTCGCAGGTTTAAGGATATATTTCGCGCAGCAGTGGAGAGATGGGAAGGCCTGGTCCAAGTTGGCATGACTGACCTGGGCGGAAACCTGGACGTAGCATCTTCGTTCCTGCACGAACACCTGCTGACGGACCTCTACGACAACCCGGAGCATGTGGAGCGGCTGGCATGGGAGATTCACGAGGCATGGTGGGCTGCATATGAAGACCTCAACAGCGTCCTTCAGCCGGTGAATCCCGGTTATAGCGGATGGGCCAACTCGTTCTCCTCAGACCCATATTACGTGTTGCAGTGCGATTTCTGCTTCATGATAAGCCCGGATATGTTCGAGCGATTCGTGCGGCCGGAACTCAAGGCAACCTGCGAACGTCTCACCAACAACATCTACCACCTTGACGGTCCTGGGCAACTTGCACACCTGGATTCCATGCTCCAGATAGAAACCCTCGACTGCATCCAGTGGGTACCCGGGGCGGGCCAGCCGGAAGGTGAACACTGGCTGGACGTCTACCGCAAAATACTTGAATCCGGCAAGAAGCTACAGGTCTTCAGCACCGACCTGCTGGACATGTGCGCCGAGAAAATAGGGCACACCGATCAGATCATGACGCTCTCAAGGGACGATATAACCCAAGAAAAGCAAGTTCATGAATTACTAAGACGCTACGGGGTGAAGTAATCGCGTAAAGTCCATCGCCAGGAACACTCTGATAATAACGCATGTAAAAACACAGAGCCGACACCCCACTATTCGGGGAGTCGGCTCTTTGCTATTTCGCTCTCTTCGAGGCCGCATTCACCCCTTTACGCGTTTTACGAATGCGGCGTAGTCTTCGGGGGTGTCTATTCCGCTGCCGGTGTGGCTGGTGGCTGCCACCGCTATGTCGAAACCATGCTCCAGTGCTCGAAGCTGTTCGAGCTTCTCGGTCTGCTCTGCCGGCGTTGGTTCCAGCTTCGTGAACTGCTTCAGGAAGGCCACGCGATAAGCGTAAATGCCCAGGTGCAACAGGTAGTCGTCAAAACCATCGTCCCGATCCAGCGGGATCCGTGCGCGAGAGAAATACATCGCCCTGCCATCACGACGCATAACCACCTTCACGTTATTCGGATTGGCTGCGTCTTCAATGCTCAGGCGAGTCGCCAACGTCGCCATGGGGCAATCCGTGTCGATGAGCAGTTCCACGAGCTGGTCGATACTCCCGCCGGGCATGTCGGGTTCGTCGCCCTGCACATTCACGACAATATCGTCATCCGCCAGGTGCAGAATCTCGGCCGCTTCGGCGAGGCGATCTGTACCGCTGGTATGATCCGCACGAGTCATCACGTAATCGCCGCCGAAGCTCTGGACCGCTTGTGCGATCCGATCATCATCCGTGGCAACCACGATCCGCTCGATTCGCGCCGCGCCACGGACCGCTTCGATGAGGTGCTCGATGAGATACTTGCCCGTTTCCCTAAGCAGCGGCTTGCCGGGCAAACGTGTGGAGGCATATCTCGCGGGTACTATAGCTATGATCTTCATGATGATATGAGTCTATTCGAGCAGCAGAGGTGTTTGCAAGCGTGAGCGAATCGCGGGCCGGCACGATTCTTCTAAAGCAGGTCGCGCCCGTCGGCGGGAAAGCTCATCGTGAAGCAACTTCCCTTTCCATACTCGGAAGTAACTTTGATGGTCCCGCCCATTTCTACCACAATACCGTGCACAACCGACAGTCCCAGTCCAGGGTTGCCCTCCTGGCCACCAGACAGCAAGCCCTTGGAGGTGAAGAAAGGCTCGAATACCATGGGAAGATTCGCCTTGGGAATACCGCAGCCGTTATCCTTGAAGCTCAGTTGAACATCATCGCCGGCAGGTTGGATGCTCAGCGTAATCTGTCCGCCACCGGGCATTGCTTCTTCCGCATTGGTCAGCAGATTGCCGAGAACCTGGTGCATACGATTGGCCTCGACCGCTACCACGGAGGCGGGACGAAGCTCCAATTCCAGCAATATCCCCTTGTCGGCCAGAGGCTTTTCGACGAGGTGGCTGAACGTAAGCACTACTTCGGTGAGATCGGCAAGGTCGCTGCGCCGCTGATCCTGCTTGGCGAAGCTCATCAGCGATTGTGTTATCTTCGACGCCCGCCCCGCGGCTTCAGCGGTCATCTGCAAAGCACGCTTCATCGCGGTTTCATCGCCGGATGACAGTGCATAGTCAACAAACGTGGTTACTCCACCGAGGATATTGTTGAAATGATGCGCCACACCGCTTGCCAGCGTGCCCAGCGATGCCATTTTCTCGGCCTGTATGAGGCGATCTGTTATCTGCTTGTGAGAAGTATGATCGACCACCCATCCGGATACGCCGTGCGTGTTTCCGTCTTCGTCAACAATCGGCGAAAGCAGCACAACAATATCCCGCACGCCGCCCTCGTGGGATGTCTGCTGGACCTCAAACTGCGTGGTTTGCAAGCCTTGCAGTGCTCGATTGAGCATACGCATCAGCAACTTGCGGCGATTTTCCGATACGCTGCTGACCAGCGGGGCACCGATCCGCAATTGCGCGTCTGGACCGAGAATATCGACCGCGGCCTCATTCCAACAGACCAGATCGAAATTCCTGTCAGTGGCAACCATTGCAATGGCAGCCTTCTGACAGAGCACTTTGTAAAACTCGGCGTTAACTGCCGGAATCGATTGTGACAAGCTGTTTTCCATTATTCTCACCCCAACCGCCGCCGGTTGAGGCCCGAAGAAATACTCACAGGACTGCGTTCTACTTTACCCTGGCGACCTTCGCATTTTCTCGCCGTGCGGTACACTGTAGCACGAGAATGATCTCATAGTCCATGCCTTCCTTGCTGCAAACGAAGAACTGCCTTCCGATGCTGTTGCGTCTGCGGGAGGCCGCTCCAGGTCCGATAATCACAAACTCGCCTTCAGCAACAGGCAATTGAAACCGCAAGTCGGGAAACCCCTGCAACACAATACGCCTTCTTAAGGTAGGAAACCCCTGATCTGTCACCAGACGGATCTTTCGGTCCCTACCGCGAATCTGCGGTATTCCGGTCACAATCATTTTCGCATTATCGTCCTGATCGACACCGCACGCAACCGTAAGCACGTTATCGCCAGGCATATATGTCTGACCGCTCAACGTCCCATCTTCGCGAAGCAGAAATATCGACTGGCGGGACTGGGCAACTTTCAACTCCACTTGATGCGGCTGAAGCGGCAGACCAAAGCGAGTGCTCTTTATGAACTGCCTTCCAGTCATGCGTTTAAGAAGCCCGAGAACATCTTCCAGACTGCCCGAACGCCCCACACCTGCGCGAATACCATTCCTGCCCAGACACGCAAGTCGCCGGGCACCGATGGGCTCCTCGTCCAGATAGCTCCATAGCTCTTCGGACTCACTCACCTGCCCGATGGGAACCTCAATATACCTAATGTGAAGTATTACAAAGGTTCTGCCGGCAACTTTCAGCCCATTGGGCAACCGACCAGACTTCTTGAGCTTGAGAGGTATCTTCTGCCTCTTTGGTAACTCATTATTGGAAGAAGTCTTGGGCTTAGTTAAGGACAATGTCTTCCTGGTTTCGGACGCCCCTGCACGCTTGGCCCAATCGCAACCAGTAAGCATCACTGCCGCCAACAACCCCAGATGGAGAAATCCCTTGAATCTCATGGTATGCGAGAACACCTCTCTTCGGGTCAGGCAACAAACCCCATCGCCATAAGCTGCCATGCTACCGATGGGGCCCGATAATGTCAAATCTCCACAGGACAATCACGCCCCCATCCGACATATTACCATAGTTTTGGGCCACTTTTCGGGTATTATGGCCGCCCTATTGAGACTTTGAAAGATCATGAAGATATATCTAAAAACACTCGGCTGCCAGATGAACCGCCTGGACAGTGAACTGATAACAGGCCAACTGATGGACGCGGGGCACGAATTCATCGACGATCCCAGCAAGGCAAATGTGGTCCTGCTGAACACATGCTCGGTGCGAGCCCAAGCGGAAAACAAAGTCTATTCCTTTCTCGGACGAGAGCAACAACGCCAACTCGATCCTGATAGTGTCCGAATAGTGGGCGTTCTCGGGTGCATGGCCCAACGCCAGAAGGACGAGCTGAAAAAACGCTACAAGTGCGTAGATATAGTGTGCAGCCCCGGACAGCTCAACTCGCTACCGAAAATGATCGAAGATGCCCTCGGCGGAAGATGCTCGGTGGCGTCCGATCCCGACCGCAAGCAGGGCAAATCCGCATTTGCCGCAAATAAAGGCATAGACGCATTGGACTTATCCAGGCATCCGTCTACTGCCCCAGGCAGCGTGCAGGCGTTTGTGCGAATCATGAGGGGATGCGACAAGTTCTGCTCTTACTGCATAGTTCCCTTCGTGCGTGGGCCAGAAATAAGTCGCCCGCCGCAAGATATCGTAGACGAAGTGCGTAAACTCGTGGAGGCAGGCCGCTCTGAGATAACGCTTATCGGACAAACGGTTAACAGCTACTCACACTCCTGTGGCGAATTGTCCGTACGATTCTGTGATCTGCTGACAAAAATATCACCCATCGAGGGGCTTCGCCGGCTAAGGTTCGTAACCAGCTACCCAACTGACTTCGGTAACGATCTGCTGGAGACAATGCGAGACCTGCCCAATATCTGCCGCTACATCCACTGCCCGCCTCAAAGTGGATCAGACAAGATACTCAAGGCCATGAAGAGACGCTATTCGCGCGGGGAATATGACGATTTCATAGCCCGCACCAGATCATTCATGCCCGACATCTCCCTGGCAGGCGATTTTATCGTGGGATTTCCCGGTGAGACGGAGCAAGACCATCAGGCGTCGGCGGACCTTATCAGGCAAAGCGGTTACAAGAACTCATTCGTCTTCAAATATTCCCCGCGCCCAGGTACGGTGGCCGCAAAGACTTTGAGCGATAGCATCCCCTTCCAGGTAAAGCGCAGGCGGAATAACGAGCTTCTGGATGTGCAGGCGGAAGTTGGTCTCGAACACCATAAACAGTATATAGGCAAGAAAGTTGAGGTGCTTATTGACGGCCCGAGCCCTCGCAGCGCTCGCCAGACGAACGACCCTGCCGATGGAGACATGATACAGATGACGGCACGAACGCCGGGTGACCATATCACGGTCTTCTACGGCAAGGCAGATCAGGCTGGCACTTATGCAGATGTGCAAATAGCCGACGCCAATTCGCTTACACTGTTTGGCGAACTGGCTGACGTTCGCCCGCCTTTATTCTAAAGTGATTGAAGTAAACGTGCGTCCATTTCTTTCCGATAGCTCTTGTAGAGAAACCGGAAACATTTAACACGACCAAGAGATCCCAGAAATGTCCACAGTTGACTCCATAGCCCGCACATACGAATTCGGCGAAAAACTAAAAACCGTGGCACCCGAAGATACCGCCTCCAACGCCGCCAAAACAATGTGCAATTGTCATGTTGGATGCCTGCTGGTAGTCGACAGAGACGATAGCCTTGTCGGCATCATCAGCGAGCGAGATATTCTTACAAAGATAACGGCGACCGACAAAGATGCACGCACTGTCTCGATCGAACAGGTAATGACGACTTCCGTGGTTTCCTGCGCACCAAACACGTCGACTGATGAAGCACAAGACATCATGGCCAGGCATCACATAAGGCACCTGCCGATAGTGAAGGGAACCAAGGCGGTAGGAATGGTTTCCATAAGCGATGTCATTGCCTGCCAACTGAAAGTGGCTCAGGAACGCGACGAGCAGCAACAGGGTATTCTGCAGCAACTCGAAGATACGCATCCCGGAATCACCCAGATGAGTACTGACAAGTCGGGAAGGATTGTTATCTGACAGTTACGCCAGCGGTTGGCCCGGGGGCGAAACGCCCCTCGCGAAAGTTGACGGATGAACGCTACAGGCAAATCTTCCTGAGAACATCCACGGGCTCTATGCTCGCAAAAATCAACCACGCGATGTTAAGCAAGGTTATCACATCGTACTGCCAGCTCATTCGTCGCCATCGCCAAAGCTGACACTTCACCCACCATCCGCATTTTGCGGGATCCGTCTCCACCGGTTTGCCGGTCATTACCGAATGCACATAGCCAACGCGACGCCAGAACGTGAAAACTGGCAATATCCCCTGCTGGATCACAAGAGCAGGCATGTTGGCTGCAAACGCCGAGATAATGACTGCCGCCGACCTCTCACCACGCTGCCAGTAACCCACAGGACATGATTCGATAAGATTCTCAGCGCGAGCCTTGGCGTAGGATATGCCAAACGCATTGAAGAACGCCATCGCGCTGAGCAGAATGAATGTGAGATTCGCCGGATCGTTCATGGCATACCCCATCAATATACCCATGAAGATCACAAAATCGCTTAGACGGTCTATCGTGCTGTCGAAAAATGCTCCAAACTCCGAGCCGCAATTGCCTATACGCGCCACCGCTCCATCTAGCATGTCGCATGCAAAGGCGAAAAACAGAACAACACCCGCCACAAACAACCATGCGTTACCTGGCGTGTCGGTGCTGAGCGTCCATGCGAAGTCCTTGCCCGTGCCCAAAGCAAAACAAACGCCTGAACTTATAGTCAGAAACAAGCCAATCAAAGTTAGCATGTTCGGACCAATACGAATCGCCAGCAGCACACGCGCTACCCGATCACGAGACGTGGAAAAAATATAACCCACCGATCTTCCTATACCTGCCATGAGAATGAAGATAGTTAAATCCACCGCAGAAAACAACGCGATTACTCGCAGAAGATAACTCTTCACCCATCTGCATCGCTTGGGTCAGGGAGCGGGAGGCCTTGATGATTCGACAAAAACTTCGGCCCTTTGTTGAGAAAACATGAAAAAGAGGTGTTGCGTAAACGGGTTTTCCGCATTATTGCAAATCTCGTAAACGTAAGTATCTGTTTTGATTCAGATTGCAACGAAACCCAGAATCGCGAGCGATGTCCAAAATACGCAAAATACGCAACGTTTTTGGTAGTTTGTTGCGTGATTCAGGCCGCCTGAAGAATTCCGGACCCAATCGCATGCAGCGTTTTAGCCATCAACGGTCAGTATGTAAGTATGTGACTGTGCGCTGGCTTGGCGCGAAGTGTGCTATTTGTGGCAAGGCGAAAGGCACCTGCGTGCTTGCCTTCTGGTGGCCACTGTATTGCAGATGGGTGAAGAGTCACGGCAGAAGTAGGTAAGAGAAGGCCGGACGCTTCCGCCCGGCCGGGATGCCACAAACAGCGGTCGCTACCGCTACATCCAATAGCAACTTCCCTTCTAGAACTTCCTCTATGCTGAGGCGGCAACTTGGTGCGAATCTGTGTTTGCCAAAGCGTTCTCGCGCGCAGTAAGCATGGCATCATAAACTTCGCGACTATTGAACACAGGCTTCATCAGCAACTCGTGCCCGCCTCTCTGCCACGCCTGCCACACCTCGGCATAGCTGTCCATCCATCCGGTCAACAAAACAGCCGGTCTGTGGGGACCACTATGCAGGAACTCCAATAAACCATCACCGTGCAACTCCGCGGCGATAATTACGATGTCAGGCTTCCATTGCAATACACGATCACGAGCCAGACTGGCATCGGTGAGATGAACAACAAGATGAGTATGTGACTCCAGAGAATCTCTAACGTTTTCACCGAATCTGGGGTCAGGATCGATAATCAACACTTTCATTCTCGTTCTCCTAAGAAAGGCACGCGATGTGTTATCGTGTCTGCTATTGTTCGTCGGCAAGAAGGCAGGAACAACTCCACTCAATTTTGTCCTATTTTGCCTACTTTGCGCATACTGCCACACTAGCAACACTCCCAGCCCCAATAATCTAGACAAGCAACCCACTGGCGACCGCGACACGCTATCGCCTAACCTCCTTGCTAACAACGCCTTCTGTTGACACCTACCTACTCTTCTACCTTCATCATGAACAAAGGTAGATGATATGCTTGGATCCCAGCAAACCCGTAGCCTATCAAAGGACAGACACCCGAAACCACGGTTGACTGATGGTTGGGACGCTACATTCCTTAGGATCGGCGACACATAATGGGACAGTAGTGGGACGGTGCCCTATTTTCTGAAATAAATAAGGCACCGTCCCTAATTTCGAGAACTCATGAAGACTTAACATCCATCAGTTTCGCCGGGACAAAAGACTAGAGTTTCAGAAGTGATGCGTTAAATGCTGCCTGGAATGCGTCGCTCGGAGCAAGGCTTCTGGTATCGATATCACTGTGCAGATAGACTCGCTCCGGACCGATACCGAAGTGCTGCTGAAGTGCACGAACCACGTTGGACAAATCCATCATCTGCTCGCTCTGCGGACGAATCTTCGACAGCTTGCCAACGAAGCACACACCAATGCTATCCGAGTGCCAGTCATGCGTAGGCGACACGGTGTGATACCCCTCGTCCTGACGTTTCCACAGATCTGTAGCCTTCACCCGCTGGCCATTTGGGGCCGATACGTCAATTACGAAATGGCAGGTCTTGCCAATGGTATCTGCCTTGGATCGCCTGGAATCCAGAACGACGATATTGTGCCACTTACCAGTTTTTACCGGTACATAGGTGCCGATGATCGTACGGTCCGGCCCCTGCCCCATTGCAGATGTACCCATCAGGAGCGAACGTGACACTTCGATCGGTGGCGTTTCCATTAAAGTCAGAGCAACCGATCCGATAACCATCGACGCAATGAAAAACGTCCAAGTTTTGACCGTCCTGCTCTTTAACATTCTGTTTCCACCGTGTGAAAAGACACTCCTGCGAGTAAGTGTAAGTGTATGAATTATATCGGCTCAAAGAAAGGTGCAACCTCAATAAAAACCGGCAAATAAGTCGCTTTTTCCAAACAATTGCCCCAAAACGAACCGTCTCACCCACAAACCTCTTGAATGATGCCATTTAACGCAAATGATGCCCAATGCCCAGATACTGCATCAGGGCAGACGATCTGTCACCCGTGCAAGCAGATACGCATAATGTCATGTCAGAAAGGCATAACGAGGACAAAATCAGTCGGCAGCAGGTTCCGCCAGCAGGCCCAAGGCTTCCAGCGCTTTGCGCGCGGCCACCTGTTCTGCCTGTTTCTTGTTCATGCCCCACGCACTCAGAAAGTGCTTACCGTTTACCATAACTGCAATCTCGAAACATTTGCTGTGGTCCGGGCCCTTCTCATCCAGCAACTGGTACTCCGGGGTACTTCCCCACTCTCTCTGGGCATGCTGCTGAAGCATCGACTTGAAATTCTGTTGATGCTCGTTGGCGAGGGCCTCGTCAATGTGCGGGCGCATATGTTTCAGGATAAAATCTCTGGCAGGCTCAAGCCCGCCATCAAGGTATATCGCGCCGATAATAGCTTCAAGCAACGCTGCGGCAACCGACTCGGGCATTTCCCCACGCTGCGACATTCCCTTACCGAGAAATAACTGATCACATAACCCTGCGTCCCGAGACACAATTGCACAAGTCGCCCGAGACACCACAACCGACTTCACCTTCGTCATCTCCCCCTCGGTCAAGTCATCTACGTGGCAATACAGATCGTGGCAGACTGCCAGTCCAAGCACCATATCGCCAAGGAACTCCAGGCGTTCATTGCTCTCCAAACGAGTAGCCGCCACCGAAGAATGCGTCAAAGCCAACGATAGTAGCGAAATATCCTCGAAGCGATACTCTATCGCATCCTGGCATCTATCCAAGGCTCCTTGCTGCTGATCAAACATATTACACCTGAAAACTAGTTCTTTGTAATGGCGACTTGTCCTTGTCGCGACGACTTGTGACGACGACTTGTGACGACGAAGCCACAGGCGAAGCCGCAAGCCATAGGCGAAGCCGCAAGCTCGCAGAGCGAAGACCAGTCGGGCGGCTGGATTCTTAAGTCCTTATCCGGTCCCGATGTACATCGGGATTGCGGCCGGCGTGCCATCTGACATTCTTCCTGTTACAGATTACTAGACCCCGCGAATCATGAACATCCAATTGTCTACATAAACGGGATTATAGCATCGACATCCATCAAAGCAAGCCGGTAGAACCAATTCCAACAATGCGTTTCGCATCAGCACTTGATAACCGTACCGGTCAGAGAATATCATGTGGTAATGAAAGCTAGCGATTTAGTCAAACAGGTGGACCCGACCCACCTGTCGGTCGTAAAATATCCCGATCCCCGTCTTAGGGCACAATGTCAGCCCATTGAGGTCATCGATGAGGATTTGCACAAACTCATAGATGCCATGAAATCCCTGATGTTCGCCACCAACGGCGTGGGCCTCGCCGCTCCACAGGTTGGCGTGACAGTGCAGATGTTTCTGGGCTCTCCCACATTTAATCCTGACGAAGTAATGGTTTACATAAATCCGCGAATCATTGAAAACTCCGGTTCCCAAGAGGATGAAGAAGGGTGCCTGAGCTTTCCGGAAATCTTCTCCATGATCAGGAGAGCCCGGGTTACCACGATAGAAGCCACCGATCTTGAAGGTAATGTCTTCCGCCAAACCGGCGAAGATCTCGCCGCAAGAGTTTTCCAGCATGAAATGGACCATCTCCAAGGAAAACTGCTGGTGGATCGGATGGGAAGCCTGTCCAAACTGGCTCATCGCAAAGCCTTGAAAGAATTGGAGTTGGAATTCAGTGAGAAATAGCCCTACCGGATGCTTTCGAAAGTCCGACACCTGTGATTAATGAGATTATGCACATTTTAGGATATGGACATATTCCTTGTTTACAATTGCGTTGTATTGGTGTACTTTGTCCCGTCCCACCCGAATGATGCGAACACGAAAACTGCAGACGAAAACACGCCAGAGGCGCTTTTATTCAGTTTTATCTAACCGACAAACTACCGACGAACACTGCTGAGTTGATTTAATGACTATCACACACACCGAAATACTAGAAATTATTACAGAAGAACATCTTACCGCCCGGGAGGCTGCCGAACGTTTCGGAAAAACCGTCAGTCACATTCACTATCTCTGCGCCAAGCACGCAGTAATACCCGAGCCTGGAAGAGTACCTGTATTCCCCGATATCGCAAATCCCGACTGGTTGAAACAAAAACTCGTGGATGAGGATTTGTCCTGCCGTGAAATCGCCGAAATGGTCGGCTGCTCCAGGCAGCACGTTTACCAGAAGGCCAAAGAGTTTGACCTGCCTCGCAAGAAGATCCGAATCCCCAAACGCCAGCGCAAACACCGCCCGTTCGTGCCCCTCAAAGGCATCCTCAGCGATAAACGCCTACGCGGTACATACAAGAAACAATTGCACATCGCGCACGTTGGCCCGTCCGGCAAAATACAAGTCCGCCAGACGCGAGAACTCTTCGTCACACCAGATGAAGCCGCCCAGGCCGTCTGCGAAAAGAAAACCAGAGGCATGGCATTCTGGCATTACAAGGTCGCCCCCGGAACATGGGCTCCGCTGAGCACACTGGCCGACCGAATTGCGCAAAAACGCAAAGAATACGACGAAAAAGAAGCTAAATACAAGCGGCCTTCTTCCTGACCAGCCAACGTGTGCGGGATTTCTTTACTACCCGCAAGAAATCTCGCACACAGAGCAGGTGTGCAGTAGAACAGTTGTGCAGGTG
>CBDUQP010000042.1:0-24843 GCA_965369385.1 uncultured Phycisphaerales bacterium | reverse complement strand
ACCGGCATCGGAAAGGCGATCTGCTACCTGGTCGTCTTTGTCATGGCTGAGGAGGGTATGGACCCAAAGGTTATACCCAAACATCTTGATCCGCTTGCCGCCGACAGTGAACTTGCCGTCAGTGACGACAATGCGGGGCGAATTCGGCTTGATGGGCTTGTGATCGCGTTTGATCAGTGACTTGGGATTCGATGTTTCGGGGATATGGAAAGGCACCATGCCCGCTTGGTCAGACGGCGTCCAGATGGTATTCGCCGGCGAGGCAGCCTTTGGTGGTGCCTTCTTGGCAGCCGGCTTGGGCGTGGGCTTTGCCGGCGCTTTGGCGACGGGTTTCTTCGCCACAGGTTTCTTGGCTTGGGGGGCGGCAAGCAACTGGCTGACGACGAACATGACGACCAATAACGGGAGGAATCTCTTGAAGAACATTATACTGCCTTTCTTGCGGGCGATTGAGGCCATGCGGTCTTCTGGGCCATCAGTGTATTGCGGGCAAGCCAATGCTGTCAAGAATGTACAAAATGGATCCGAGCGAACCATAGCAAAGCTGTCTCGGGCGTCACCGCGTCTGGTCTTGTCGAGGGAACACCCGGATCAGGCTTGCCGAACAGGCCAATCAGGGTGTCTATGCCCCCGGAATCACAAGGAGTGCACAAGGTGCGTGGCATGCAATCTTGTCGGCTACATCACCTATAAACAGGCCATGAACACGGCTGTGCCCCTTGTGCCCGATAACGATCAGGTCAACGGAGTTCTCGCCGGCAAAATCCAGAATTTCGCTATCGCAGGCCAGAATCTACGCCCAAGTGTATTGGCCGAGTGATTGAATTCAGGAGTATCCATAAAACATTACCGACTGAAGCTTTTACCGCGAAGTCCCGGCCGCATCGGTTTTGGTATCCTTCAGCATGCCTTGAATCTCGTTCACAAGGAGCTTACCGGGGAGTCTTCGTTCCTTCATGTCGGATATATATGCACGGAAGACCTTCTGGACGGCTTGTCGCCAGCGTTGCTGCTCGGCGGCATCCAGCTTGATAGTCTCCTTGCCGAGTTTGGCGACAAATGCCCTGCCCTCCTCGTCAGCCTGATCCCAGGCCCGTCCATGACGATCAATCCATTCTGCCGACACTTCCGTAAATATGTCCTGGATGTCAGATGGGAGCTTCTCCCACTTCTCCTCATTCATCGTGACGAACATACTCGTCGTATATCCGATGCAGGACGTGTCTGTAACGTAGTTGATTACCTCGCCCTGCTTCCAGCCCTTGAGAGTCTCGACGGGGCAGAAAGTAGCCTGAACCACATCCTTGCTCAACGCTTCATAAGTTTCCGGCTGAGAAACGGCCTTCGGTATTCCACCCAATGCCTTGACAATCTTGGCAGACAAACCAGTCGTGCGAACTACCAGACCTTTCATGTCGGCCATGCTGCGGACAGGCTTCTTGCTGGCAAGGATACCCGGGCCATGTGCGTGGATATAGAGCAGATGAGTATCAGCCAGCTCTTTGGGGCTGTGTTTGCCAATAACTTCATTCGCGATCCGAGTAGCAGTAAGTCCGTTGGGGTAACCGTGAGGAAGATCCAGCACCTCCAACATGGAAAAACGTCCACGAGTATAGGCAAAGCAGCTCATGCCAATATCAGACAGACCGTTCACCACACCCTCGTAGCACTGCGGCGCAGATGTCAACGTTCCGCCCGCATGGACCGTGATCTTCACCCGGCCTCCGCTACGTTTGCCGATCTCATCTGCCCACGCCTGGGCTTCCTTGGCTTGAATGTGAGTTGCCGGGAAGAACACGCTGTAAGACAGTTCAATAGCCTTAGACTCCTCGCGAGTCATCAGCCACCAGGACAACGCCCCGACCAACACAACGATAACAATCAGAATTGCTACGTTCTTCATCTATAATCTCCTGAAGGAAACGCATCATAATAGAATTTGAATGTCTTCTGTAGAAAACCGAATCGATTAACCATTTCAAACACTTGCAAACTCCAAACACATATGCTTGCTCACGCCCATTATACGCTTCCTGCCGTTTGCGTCCATAAAGATATTGGAACGCTTGGGCAAAGCAAGAAGCTCATTGACCGACCAAGCCTTGGTTATGATGTGATGTTCCAATATACCCCACAACCGCAAATCGACATGCCGCTCATGGGGCATGTCGATGCACAGGAGGCTAGCCTCCGAGGGACTTGCGAAAATGGTGTCCGTAGGCCGCAAGGGTTAGTGCCAGCGGGAACAGCCCCGGACGCTTAAAGAGAGTCCAGAAGAAGAGTCGCCAATAGTGAAGCCTATGCACCCTTTCCAGGTAGCGATGTCGTCCGTCCTGGATGCTGCGGTGAAACCGGACGTCCCCCTGCGTTCATGGTTCAGACAAAAACAGGCGGCCGGCCAAAGCCAACCGCCTGTCATATCATCATCTTGAGTTCATGCAGCGTCAGATCTGGCGACGACGTCTCAGTGCCGCCATACCACCCAACACCAACAAGCTAAGCGTTGCAGGCTCGGGGGTAATAACAAAGGCCATGTCCAGCGACTCACCCGAGACAGGATCGAACAACTCGTTCCACCCGCCGTCATACCAGTACGTGGCATCATCGTTCCAACCATTCTCGATGGGAGTGGTCTTCCAGCCGATTGACGTGTTAATGTCCGCCACGCCAATGTGGATTCCAAGCCAGTAGATCGTGCCCTCTTCCTGAACGAAAGCGTTAGGGATCTCGGTGATATTGATCTGATGGAAAAGAGTGTGATCATCCTCGATCACCGTGGGCTCTTCGGGGCTGAACCAACCCTGATCACCCGTTAAGCCCAGCGGAGTTCCGTAGTCCTGCCAGTACGTGAACTCGCCCGGCAGGAAACGCTTGGTCCAGAGCGGATCGCCGTACATAAGCGAATCCGGATGGCTGAACCCCAAGCCGCTCTGATCTGCGGGGATATCACCGTGGAAGCTGATATCGATCCAAGTGATATTTGCACCAGGGACTGGATTCAGTGCATCTTCGCCCTTCCACGAGACCCAGAAGTGCACATCATCGATCGGACCACTCTGGGCGCATTCGAAGTCGTCATAAACCGTGTCGGTGAGAACGTCGATGTCCCATCCGTCGGGATCCGGCATTTGCGGAGAGTGCATCTTGTGCCCGTCACCAACAACCCAGTCAGCCATCGCCGGGGACACCAGCAGCAGCCACGCCACGCACAACACAACCCCCATTGTCCATCCTGTCTTCATCATGATAATCTCCTTGTATCTGTAGGAAGTAAACAACACTCAGCCTGCGGTTGAATCAACGTCCTATCGCTTAACGACTCGAACGTCTCAAACCGTCAGCCCGCCCAGCACCAGCAGGCTTCATAGCGCCGGGCTAAGGGAGACTGAAATGCAAACACACGACCATCATGGAGCGTTTTCATGGGCAGCCCCTTCGAGTTGTGCGCGATGAGCACGCACATGCAAGACCTCGCAAGGACCTGTCTTGTTCGATGCGGCGTTCCTTTCCCTTTGTACCGGGCGGCCAGGTTGAATCACCCAGCCACGCCTCCGGGAGAACTAATGTGCCTGCGATGGACATTTGCCCGACCGATTCCATAGCACCAAGCACGCAACCAGGGAAACTAGGCCGTAAAATGGCCTGGGGAAATGATGCAGAGATTGAAACACACCAAATCCCGCTGCCCGGCCCCGCCGCTTCCCACATGAACGGGGCGGCACTTCCGCACTGGCGAACTGAAATGATCTTCCAGATGGAAGTACAATCTGAGTCTACCACCGCACGGGGCTCTGTCAAGAACATTACCATCGTTCCAACACTTACATCTTAGACCCCAATGCCACCAGCCCGACGAACCAAAGCCATACTGAATCACTTGGATACTCCGAACCTACCGAAACTCATATGGTTCCGATGTGACACTCCAGACAAGCGTCAGCGAACCTGGGCAGTCCTATGGAACGTGGGGAGAAAAAATATTTACATGCGCGGGAACGTGGGGACAGCAGAAATGGGAAAGAATACGGATCAGGTTCTGTTCTTGGGTTTGGTGTTCAGCAGGAGGTCTTTGATCTCGTTGAAGATGGCTTGCACATCGGCCAGTCTGCCTGGTCCGCTTGTGCCGCAGGCGAGGTAACCCTCGGCCGGTCCTATCGTATGCATCCCCCACGCCTTCACCTTGGCTAGATTTGCCTGAACAGCGGGCGATTGCCACATGCGAGAATTCATCGCCGGCGCTATGAGAATATCACACGCGCCAGTGGCTGCCACAGCCATAGTCGAGACCAAGTCGTCGGCAATGCCGCCGGCAATCTTGCCGATTATGTTGGCTGTCGCCGGCGCTATGACCATCAGGTCACTACGTTCAGTCTGTGAGATATGCTTGGAGCTTACATCTTTCGCATCAACCTGCAGGGAGACAAAAACACGCTCGCGTGTGAGAGCCTGAAAGGTCTGCGGGGTGATAAACTCGCGTGCCGAATCCGTCATCGCGACCGAAACGCCCGCGCCTGCCTGTACAAGCTTGCTTGCCAGGTCAGCGGCCTTGTAGCATGCAATTCCACCAGTCACGCACAGTAGCACGTGATACCCGGTTAGTGGCATTTCGTTTGACGGCTGGATCATCGTCGATCACTCCATCTCGGTAACGTTCGATACGTTTAACCAGTTCTGCGTTGCGCATAAGCCACAGGGCAATAGCGCAGCAGCGAAGAGCATGCGAACCGGTCAGTTTCGCTGGAACAAGAACTACGACTGTCCAGCCACTTCGGGAGTGGTAACGCCGGACGCAGCGTAGTCTATCTTGATCTTGTCCTGAAGAATTTCCTCCACGACAAGTTCCATATCCGTCATGCCCTTGGTGCGTTCGACCATCGGCCTGGCACCGTGAATGATCTCAACGAGCCTTCGCTGGATCAATGCGGTCAGCTTGAACTTTCCGCCTACCTTCTTGACAATCGCATCATCTTTGAGTGCTTCAATCATTTTTTTACCTGCTTTTGGTCTGTTTCGTCCCACGGACCCATCCGGTATCCACGGGAAAAAAGCTATTGCTCAACAATATCTATCACTTCCTGGATCGCCACTTCCAGATCATCGTTAACTACCTGATAAGTATACACGCCACTCCCCTCGGCCCGGCGTATCTCCGCCTCTGCCTTGGCAAGTCTCATCTCTACCTGCTGATCGGTCTCGCTGCCTCGTCCTTTGAGCCTGGCAGCCAGCACTTCATTCGATACCGGGCGGATCAGCACAAACGTGGCATCCGGCATCTTCTCGGCCACCTGCAAACCACCTTGGATATCAATATCCAGGATTACCGCTTTTCCGGAGTTCACCGCATCCATAACGGGCCCAGCCGGCGTACCATAAGATCGCCCGAACACCTCGGCGAATTCCAGCATTTCACCTTCATCCGTCATTCGGCGAAATTCGTCATCGTCCACAAAGAAGTAGTGCTTACCGTGCTCTTCGCCATCTCGCGGGAGGCGTGTAGTGGCCGAGATACTGAACTCGGTATCGGTGCGTCTGAGCACTTCACGCAGGATAGTGCTCTTTCCCACGCCCGACGGTCCGGTGATCACTACCAGTTTACCCTTTGAGGACATTCATCTCCTGCCAGATCAAATCGTCTACTACTCTCGGCAAAACGCCGAAATCACATCACGTTCTGTACCTGTTCCTTGATCCGGTCGATGGCGGTCTTCATCTCCACCACTCCCCGGGCGATCACCCCATCGTTGGCCTTGGAGCCTATCGTATTAGCTTCGCGGAGCATTTCCTGAGCGATAAAGTCTAACTTCCTTCCAACAGAGTCATCGCTCTGGCACACACTGCTGAACTGCTCAATATGCCCGTTCAGCCGGGATATCTCTTCGTTGATATCGCTTCGATCTGCAAAGATAGCCACTTCGCGTGCGAGGTGGTCTTCGTCGATATTCACCTTCCCCGCTCGCGTAAGTTCAGTCACCCGCTCAATTAGTTTCTGCTGGTACTCGACAACCACATTCGGGCTTCTCTCGGCAACTGAGCTCAACGTCTCGGATACCAGTTTGCACTGCGAAAGCAGATCTTCCTGAACAACCAAGCCTTCATGTTCCCGCATCACCACCAGGGCGTCGACGGCCTCAATGATGAGCGCCATAAGCCCGTCGCGAGTCTTCTCACATATATCGCCAAGACGCGGCGGTTCGCAAACGCCCGGCAGTTGCAGCAACGATGCCAGGTTAACATTCGCGCCGGCCAGCGAACCCACATCTATCGCCTCCAACTGGCTGGCATAGCTCTTCAGGGCCGCTGCGTTCACGGTATATGCCGAGTTCTCACCTGAAATCCGCATCCTCACCGAAAGCGTAACGCTTCCGCGACTGAGCCTGGCCTGCAGGAGTTTCTCGACTTCGTTTTCGATGGAAGCCCAGATATCCGGCACTTTGACCGATACCTTGATGTACCGGTTGTTCACCGAACGCACTTCAACCGTATATTGCACGCCATCGCACTGCCCCTGGGCAGCGCCGAACCCTGTCATTGATCGCAGCATCGGCTTCTCCGCTGGGTAAGACTACTGTGTGACTACTGCCGGTTGCGTTGTAGCGACGGGCTTGGGTTTCGTTGTCGCAGCAGGCGTGGGCTTCGTTGTCGGCTCGGCCTTTTTAACGCCGGCCTTCACATAGTTACGAGTGATGATCAGGCTCTTGTTGGCACCGGCGCGGAAAGCAATCACCTTGAGGGGCAGGGGATTGTCAACACTGAAGGCACCTTCGTAAGCAGTGCTCTCGTCGGTCGGATCCGTACCATCAAGCGTGTAGAATACCTCGTCTTTTTTGTTGTGCTTCTGGATGGTCACAGTAAACGGAAAACTTGCCTGACTATCCGTGGACGGATTGACGCGAGGGGTCTCAACCGTTGCCTTTTCAGGCCTGTAGCTCATGTTTACTCCAACAGCAAGCAGGAGAAACAACAAGGTAAGGATAACGGTAACACCCGTAAAGACGTCGCCGACCTTCGTACCGAAGGCGTTAGAACCGGCACCGCCCAGGGCAGCTCCCAACCCGCCGCCTCGCCCCTTCTGCAGGAGCACAACGAGGACCAATAAAACACAAACAACACAAAATAGCGTAGCCAGAAATGTATCCATTTTCTCTATCTCTCTGCTTCTATGTCGGGGTTGAACTGCCTTATCGTGACCTAGCCACGCCGATTTATCGGAATGACTAAGACCGACGGGCTCAACTCTCCGCAAGTCCTTGCCTGATCCCGACCTGCCTGCCGGCAGGCAGGTACACATCGGGACCGACAGGTGGCCATCCATCGCTCTATATGCGACGGATATCTACTTTACGGCCTGCACTATACCGGCGAAGTCCTCAACTTTGAGGCTTGCTCCACCGACGAGGGCACCGTCAATATCCTTCTGGTTCAGAAGCTCAGCAGCGTTGGAAGGCTTCACCGATCCGCCATACTGAATTCTAGTGGCTTCGGCTACATCCTCGCTGTACGCACTGGCGAGCAATCCGCGAATCATCGCATGAACATCCTGAGCCTGTTGGGGTGATGCAGTCTCACCCGTTCCGATGGCCCAAACCGGTTCGTAGGCGACAGTCACCCGGGCCATATCCGCAGCCGATACGCCTGCCAGGCCCTTGCCGACCTGCCCGGCGACCACGTCATTGGTCTTGTCGGCTTTGCGATCTTCAAGCAATTCACCAACGCAGAAAATGACGTCCATACCGTCTGCCAATGCCTTGATAACCTTCTTGTTAATCAGGCAGTCGCTCTCGCCCATCACGTGGCGACGCTCACTGTGTCCGATAACCACGTACTTGCAGCCGACATCCTTCAGCATCTCAGTGGAAATCTCACCGGTAAAGGCGCCATTATCTTCGATCCACACGTCCTGGGCACCTGTCGCAATGTTACTGCCAGAAAGGGCAGCAACCACGCCGCTTAGGTACACAAACGGCGGGCAGACGGCCACGTCAACAGTGTCTCCGTCCAGTTCGCTCGCCAAGCCTTTGGCAAGGGCGATCGCGCTGTCGGCGGACATGTTCATCTTCCAGTTACCTGCAACAAATAGCTTCCGTGACATCTCAATGCCTTTCAAGAACGTGATTCAATTTCAGTTTCTATTGCACAAAGTACAACATTAAATTCCGCGTGAACCATAACGTCCTGCGTCTATCCAGGCCGCGCCGCAACCAGCAGTCCATGGCAACGAACCACCAATCTCGCCGGCCGCTAATCAGACCGGATCAATCGCACGCGGATAGCTTCCCAGCACGTGCATTTCGCCGCAATGGTCTTTGACCTCGGCTAATGCCTTGCGGAAATTATCATCTTCATAATGCCCTTCGGCATCGACGAAGAAGTAGTACTCCCAGTTCCGCCTTTTTGACGGTCTGGTATCTATATTACTCAGGTTCACATCGTTCTCGCTGAACACGTTCAGGGCCTCTACCAGAGCGCCTGCCTTGTGGGCAGCGGTAAACATCAATGAAGTCTTGTCATCACCGGTACTTTTCGCCGGCGTGCGAGAGATAACGAAGAACCGAGTCAAGTTCGAGGTGCAGTCCTCAACATGCCCAAACACGATCTTCAGTCCGTATATCTCCGCTGCCATCGTCGAACCGATCGCCGCAAGACCTTCCTTAGTCATCGCAGCCTCGGCCGCCTTGGCACTGCTCGCCATCGGAACCAGCTCGGCATTGGGGAAACTCCCAGCCAGCCAGTTTCTGCACTGCGCGAACACCTCAGGACGGGAGGCTATCGACTTTATCTGATCCGGCGCACAATTGGCCAACAGGTTATGGTGAACTTCCACCAGCACCTCGGCACAAATGTGCACATCCGAACCAATAAAACTATCCAACGTATCTATAACTCCGCCGCCAACGCTGTTCTCTATGGGCACCATGCCCAAATCGCAATGGCCGCGACTTACTTCATCAAACACCGCACGAATGTCCGGCAGCGGAAGATACTCCACCGACGCACCGAACTTCCTGACCGCACCAACGTGAGAAAAGCTTCCCTGTGGGCCGAGATATCCAATACGCAGGGGCTTTTCCAGCGCAAACGAACCGCTCATCAGCTCCCGATATATGGCTCGCAGGGTCTTATGCGGTAAGGGGCCTTCATTCAGCGATGCAATCCGCTTCAGAACCGCCTGTTCGCGATCGGGCGCGTAAATCGGCGTACCATCTACCTGCTTGGCCTTGCCGACGTCCACGACAACGCAAGCACGTTGATTCAGCAAATCAACTATCTGCCTGTCAAGCTCATCGATCCTGACTCTCAGAACCGAAAGGTCTGGCACTTTATTTTCTTCAGCGTCTTGTGTCATATCCTGAGTCTTTGTCCCAGCCATACCAACGAAAGCTGGCGAAGGTAAGTCCTTATCTTCCCAATGCACATCAAGATACCATCCCACGCCACCGCAAGGACAAAGCACTGGCCTTTCCTCTGATTCTCAATGCGCGCAATCGCCCCGCTGAGAAGCAGAAGGGCTCTTTTACCCTTACAGGCACTTGCGGTCAAGGATTTATGCCCACAAATCACAGCCACAACCATACTAATGCCCGGTCCCAATCGCAATCCCCCGCCCCACCCAAGCGAGGGCAAAGACTTACGGATCCCAATCTCCCTTATTAGGAACGGTGCTCTATTCATTGACGTTAATGCCGCATGTGGCGGGGACATGTCCGGCTGCGGTAGTCCCGATGTACATCGGGACCGTGTCCTCTCTTGCTAGGGCACCGTCCCTAGTTTTACTATTTAAATAGGGCACCGTCCCTAGTTTTAATGCTATTTAACTCACTATCTTATAAGTCTTTAGCATTTCTGGCTACATGAGATTGAGCGGGTCAACGTCGGCTATGACATCAGCGGGGATGTCTCGCACTATCTGCTCCATCTGCGGATAAAGCACCCGCTGGCAAGCACCTCCGCGTCTTAGCGTGATGAGAATCTCAAACCTGAACTCATCGCGTATCTTCTGTATTCCAGCGGGCATAGGACCAATCATGGACGTTATCGAACTGCCAAGAACCTCCCTCAACCGCCCTGCCAGCATTCTCGCACCATCTTGGGCTCGCTCGGATTTCTGATGCTTGACCACGAAACGCATCATTCTCGCAAAAGGAGGAAGTGACGCCTCCTGGCGGAGAGCGATTTCCACCTCAGCGAATCCACGAAAATCATGCTCGGTGGCGAATATAATGGCCGGTTCCTCGGCGTGGAGCGTCTGCACAACCACATGCCCGGGCAAATCCGCCCTGCCGGCCCGCCCCGCCACCTGCACTATCAACTGGAATGTCCGCTCCGATGCACGGAAGTCCGGAATGGACAAAGATGTATCCGCCGACAGTACCCCCACCAGCGATACCCGCGGGAAGTCCAGCCCCTTGGCTACCATCTGCGTGCCCAGCAAAATATCCAGCTCGCCGGCTGCGAATGCGTCGAACACCTTCTTGAACTGCTTTGGCGAGGTCATCGTGTCCGAGTCCATTCTCGCCACCTTCGCCGTGGGGAACTTGCGGCCGAGTTCCTCCTCGACCCGCTGAATCCCCATCCCGAACAACACCAGCTTGCCCTTGCACGCCGGACAGTATTCCGGCAGCGCCACGGTCGAGTTGCAGTAATGACACATCGCCATCTGCGTGGCCTGGTGGAATATCATCGGCCTGGTGCAGTGATCGCAGTGCATCTCCCACTTGCAACTCGGACAGAATACAAAATTGGCGAACCCCCTCCTGTTCATCAGCAATATCGTCTGCTCCTGCCTGTCGAGCGTAGCCGCCAGCCGGTGAGTCAGTGTCGCGCCGATCAGCTCAATCCGCTTGGATGCTGTCTCCTGACGGAGGTTCACGATTTCGAGCTTGGGCATAGGCAGATTACGCACGCGGTTTGGCAGGTCCACCCTGCCATATCGCCCGGATTGCGCATTGTGCCATGACTCCAACGATGGCGTTGCCGAGCCCAGGACCACGGGCACCTTGGCCTGGGAGCCCAGCATTACCGCCACATCCCGCCCGTGATAACGCGGGGCAGTATCCTGTTTGAAAGCCCCCTCGTGCTCTTCATCAACCACGATAAGCCCCAGCTTGCGGGCCGGCGCGAAAACCGCACTCCGCGGACCAACCACCACCGAGGCATGCCCATCGCGAATCTGCTCGAAGTAGAATGCCCGCTGGGAATCGGTAAGCGCCGAATGCAAGACTGCAACGCGAGGCAGGCGTTTAACTAGCCTTTGCAGCGTCTGGGTGGCCATGGCGATTTCGGGCACAAGCACTATCGCCTGTTTGCCGGCGTCTATCACCTTCTGAATCGCGCGGATGTAAACTTCCGTCTTTCCACTGCCGGTCACGCCATAAAGCAGAGTGCTGCTAAACCCGCCATCGAGCTTTGACGATATCTCCGCCAGTGCAGTCTCTTGATCGTCATTCAGCGTTATCTGCTCGCCGGCGGCATCGACGTTCACATCGTCTAGTCGCAACGGGCGGG
The DNA here is from genome assembly GCA_965369385.1 of uncultured Phycisphaerales bacterium. Taxonomy (GTDB): domain Bacteria; phylum Planctomycetota; class Phycisphaerae; order SM23-33; family SM23-33; genus CBDUQP01. The sequence goes on along the minus strand of CBDUQP010000042.1, from coordinate 13,341 downwards.
TTTCAGTGGTCACCAGGTCCCGGCGTTTCAGTCGCATCACCGTATCACGCGAACCACCGCTGTGGTGGATCAGTTCTTCAAGCCCGAGCATCTCCACGCCCTGCTTGTTGGCCTCGTACAGTTCGTCTAGAACTCGTCGCTGTTTGGAGCCCAACTGCCCGGGCCAGTCGGCCGGCTGGCATAAGAGCTTCACGAATGTCCGCGTCTTTGGCGTATGCTTTCCGACGGCAGATGGGACCATCGCCGCAAGCGTCATACCAAGCGGTGTAAGGTAATACTGGCTGATCCAACTGGCGAGCTGCCAGTGAACCGGGTCAAGCTGCGATTCCGAATCGATCAACTCTTCAACGGTTTTCAACTTCGCATGCCGGAAAGACGAGTTGCAGTCAGCGATGAATCCCGGCTGACGCTTGTTCGACCGGCCGAAAGGCACACGCACACGCTGCCCCTGGGTGGGCTCGCCGAGACTGTCCGGCCAGTGATAGTCGAACGTTCGCCACACATTGGCGTTAATCGCGACCGATACCACTCGCCCGTCGGGCGTCTGCGGTTCAGGCGTATCAGGCACTTCCAGCGAAGGAGGTTCTTCGAAAAGTCGATCCATACAGGCAATAATACCCACATAGCGACAATTTGCCAATGCCTGCTGGCATCCCGACTTCGCCTCCACATGCATCACGGAGGCAATATCGCCCTGGCCCGCCGGTTTCGCGTCGCGCAGGCGGCCGGATAATCGCAAATGGCGTCACAAAAAGAACATTCGCGGAAATATTGCCTTCAGTTGCAGTGATTTGTATCCTTATAAGACGATAAGGATGTATTGCGTTGGGTTGAATGCGTGGTTTAACCTGATACAAGTCGTGATAATGGACTATCAGGCAGTGCCCACAAGCGGCGACTACCTTCCAGGGAGACACAAAATGGCAGATGAGTCTGCAGACAATAACGATCTGAACAAACAGAGCAAGGTTCTCGTAGTAGATGATAATGAGCAGAACCTTGAGCTGATCGTGGCCTATCTCGAGACGCTCGAATGCCAGGTGATTACGGCAGAAGACGGTATCGTAGCCCTCGACAAAGTGGCAGCCGAGGATCCAGACCTTATACTGCTGGATATAATGATGCCGCGAATGAGCGGGTTTGAGGTTTGTCGCAAGATCAAATCCGATCCCGGGACCCGTGATATCCCGATCATCATGGTCACCGCCCTGAGCGAGCTGGGCGATATCGAACGCGGGGTAGAAAGCGGAACCGACGATTTTATCACCAAACCGGTTAATCGCCTCGAACTCATCACGCGAGTGAAGAGCCTGTTGCGAGTCAAGCATCTAAAGAACAAGCTTGATCGCACACTGGCCTATCTCAGCGAGGTGGAAAACGCCAACAGGGATAGAACCGAAACCGAATAGTTCTTTGCCGGATCTGAACTGACGGGTGCAGGTTTTCATGAGCCCTTGACCGCTCCCGATGGACATCGGCACTGCCGGCAACCGTCCATTGATTCATGCGATACCGAACAACAGCAGCCTCTCAAAGTCTCAAACTGACATCGGAGATTTGGTTATGCGCACACTGAACCGGCGACTCTCACTGTGGGCATGTGTATTACCCACCATTATCCTGCTGCTCAACTTCTGTAATACACCCGCAGAAGCAGCTACGCCTTCCGTCCACAAGGTCCCAAATACTGTATCGCCCCTTATGCGACCGGCTGCGCCGCAGACAATAGTCGAACGCACGGTAACTGGCGATAACGTTACCGTAGCCACGCTTTCCAACGGTATGACTGTGATAGTTAAGCCCGTACGCACGGCTCCGGTGGTATGCGTAAAGGCATATGTTCGTGCCGGCGGACTTTACGAAGGCAAATGGCTCGGCTGCGGACTGAGTCACCTGCTTGAGCATCTTGTCGCCAAGGGCGCCGTTCACGGGCACGATGGCCCGGGCCAACAGGCTGCGCAGAAGCCCAAGCAAACGCGCGATCGCATCAGCGAAATCGGCGGACAGAGCAACGCCTACACATCGATGACGCACACCTGCTACTACATCGCCGCATCGTCATCAAAGACGATGGATTGCATAGACCTGATCGCCGACTGGATGGCCAGACCGGCGATAACACCCGAAGACTTCAAACGCGAACACGGCGTGGTACAGCGTGAACTGGAAATGGGCAAGGACGAACCTCGCCGCCAGCAATATCAGACTCACCTTGCCAATGCATTCGGAACTCACCCAGCATCAGTACCCGTCATAGGCTATGCCAAACCGCTTTCCGAAGTCACCCTGCAAGATGTGCTCGACTACCACGGACAAATGTACGTACCGCAGAACATGGTTTTCTGCGTAGTCGGCGACTTCGAAACCGACGCGGTTCTGAAGCGAATATGCAAGGCAATGACCGGATTCGACAAGGGCAGAACGCCCGAACTGTCGCTACCGGAGGTGAAACCGCTTTCTGGTGTGCGGCGGGTCGTTAGCGCCAACCCGGCCGTCACCGATGTGATGGCACAGATGAGCTTCCAGACAATCGAGCTGCTGCATGATGACCTGTACGCACTGGATGTGCTGAGCTACATTCTCACAAAAGGCAGATCGAGCCGCCTCGTGCAGAAGATCAAACGGGAAAAACACCTCGTCACGTCAGTATCCTCAAGCAGTTGGACACCGCAGTGGGGAAAGGGAATATTCTCGCTGTCATTCCGCGCCGAGCCGGGCAAAGCCGATGCCGCCGAAAAGGCCATCCTGGACGAACTGCGAGCGATAGTCAATGGAGCTGCTTCGTCGGCAATCACGCCAGCGGAACTCACACGCGCAAAACGCCAGAAGATCGCCGACATGGTCTACGGGCGTCAGTCCGTTGAAGACTTCGCCAGCAATCTGGCCACCGATTACCTGTCTGCCGGCGATGTGGCGTTTTCGGAGAATTACACCAAACGCATCCAGAGCGTTACCGCCGCACAAGTGCTGGCGGCTGCCAAGAAATACTTCGTGTTCGACCGCATGGCAATGACGCGTATCGTCCCTCCAGGAATGGAGACAACCGCCGATAACGCATCCGCCACAGCCACCGCAAAGAGCGGCGTCACCGTGTTCAAGGTGCATCCCGCCCTGACGGTAGTACTGCACCCGACCAAAAATGTCGGCCTGGTATCCATGACATACGCCACCAAGGGCGGAGTTCTCGTGGAAACCGACGAGACGAACGGTCTAGGCACGCTGGTGACATCTCTGAGCACTCGCGGAACGACGGGGCGCACGGCTGAGCAGATCGCCGCATTCTTCGATAGTGCAGGCGGCGCAATTGCGGGAAGTTGCGGAAATAACTCGTTCTACTGGCGGGCAACCGTGCTCGACGACAGCTTTGGCGAGGCAGTCAAGATTCTCGGCGATGTCATCTGCTCGCCCAAGTTCACACAAAAAGAGCTCGACACACTCCGCCCGGGCCTCTTGCGCCAAATCCGCCAAAGCGCGATCCACCGCGATTCACAGATGCGGAAACACTTCCGCGAGAAGTTCTTCACCGGCAGCCCGTACGCCAGATTGTCTTCAGGCAGCGAGAGTGTCGTCGAGAAGGCCGACCCCGCCCGGCTGCAGGAGTTCTACCTGAAGCACGTTGCACCCAGCCCCAACCGGCCGGCGGTTCTGGCGATCTATGGCAACTTCGATGTAGAAGAAGCTCGCAAGCTCGTTAGCGAGGCCTTTAAGTCGACTCCCTCAAACACCGCCGCCGCCATTGCGGAATTTCCCCAACGCAAAGTCAGCGAGAAGGTTGAGCTTCACGTCCTGAAGACACCCCACAAAGCTGCCGGCATCATGGTTGCCGCTCCGGGAATGAAGGTAACCAACATCAAAGACCGCGTTGCAATTACCGTACTCGATACGATTATCAGCGGCTACCAGTTGCCTTCCGGGTGGCTGCACAGCGAGCTTCGCGGCAAGCGACTGGTTTATGTAGTTCATGCGTATAACTGGGCAGGCCTCCAGCCGGGGGCATTTGTCACCTATGCAGTCGGGCAGCCGCAGAACGCCAAGGAGATAGTGGACATCATCCTCGCCAACCTGCGCAAGGCTTCGCAATACACACCCACGCAGGAAGAGATAGACATCGCGGTCAACACAATCCTAACGGCTGACGCACTCGGCAACCAGTCGGCCGGCTCGATCTCGATGTCTTCGGCACTGGATGAGCTGTACGGATTCGGCCATGACTTCCGCATAAAGATTCAGCAGGAGTATCGCAAGGTAACGCCCGCTGACGTGGAGCGAGTTGGCAAGAAATACCTCTCCGGCGGATACGTGGTAACAGTAACAACCCCGCAGCCTGAGCTTCTTGAAGAGAAGACTCAGAAGCCAGACGCCGAACAGCCGGAGAGCAATTAGTACCTCCCACTTCTGTCCAGGCCATCTGAACACAGACGCCGCACTGGCACATATCGCGTGTCTGGAGCTTGTGAAATGGGCGTAATTTCTGTAACCTTGGGCAGTTGGCAGAGGTAGCCGCTGCCTTCCGGGCACGATGGCATACAGCTTGTGCTCCGCAACGGAAGGATGCCGAGGGGGCACCCTGTCCGAAACAATGGCTAGACACATACTTACGAGCTATAATATTCGACAGTTGAGCCAGGACAGAACACTTGAGGCCAGTATGGATACTACAGACCCGTTAGCGATGTCGGTTAGGGAGTTTCTCAGCGCCACCGCTGCCAAAACGCCCACTCCCGGCGGAGGTAGCGTAGCTGCGCTGGTGGCGGCGCTTGGGGCGTCACTTGCACAAATGTCGCTCGGATTCTCGGTTGGCAAAAAGGCCCTCGCCCCACACGCGGAATATCACACCCGATTGGGCGAGCGCCTGGACAAGTATCGCCTTATGTTCGAAACTCTTGTCAGTGAAGATATTGCGGCCTTCGAGCTGTACCAGCAGGCAAATGCCATGAACGCCGGCAGCGAGAAGAACCAGGCCCTCCAGCACGCCACAGCCGCCGCTGTCAACGTTCCGCGAGAGCTGGCAAAGGTATCGCTCAAATTGCTCGAAGACCTGGCCGAGTTCGCCGACAAATGTAACCGCTGGCTGATTACTGATTTGCTGGCCGCTGGGGCACTTGCGGTGGCATCGGTTACGCTGTCAGACTATAACGTCCGCATCAACCTTCCCAACGTAACGGACCCTGCGGTCGCCGGCGATATCCGCCAGAGCTCAAGCAGCGACCTGGCACGTGCCAAGACGATTCACGGACAAATCGAAGAATCAACGAAGGACATGCTGGGCTGACATCCAGCAAAACAGCCGAGACAATCGGCCCAAACATTAACAAACACGAAACATATGGCCAAGGAATACAATATACGTAAGACCAGCGGGCAGTGCAGTGCCTGTGAGGCGAAGCTGGAACCGGATACGGAACTGACCGCACTGGTGCGTGAGGGCAAGGACGAGCTCATCCGCGAAGACTTCTGCAACGCCTGCTGGGCCGAATCGCCGAAAGAGGAAGAACCCGGGGTCCTGTGTGTCTGGCACACGCGAGTGCCGATACCGTCGGAGAAGAAGAAACTGCTGATCGATGATGGCCTGCTGAAGAACCTTTTCGAACGTCTGGCAGATAGCGAAGAGCCGAGCAAGATCAACTTCCGTTATGTGCTGGGGTTGGTGCTGATGCGAAAAAGACTGCTGGTCTATGATCGCAGCGAAAAAGACGATGAAGGCCAGGAAGTCTGGCAGATGCACTTCAGGGGCGATAAGGAAACTGTGCGTAAGGTGATCGATCCGAACCTGAGCGAAGACCAGATCGCCGAAGTAAGTGCAAATCTGGGCGACATTATGGAAGGGGATTTTTAGATGGGCGAGACGAGCCAACTAGAATATTGTAGCCCCTTGCCTGACGGTTGTGGCCGTCAGGTAGCCATCTGACATTGGTACATGGCGAAGTTCTTTGTACGAGCGAAACGGGCGAAACGAGCGATTTGGGATACTAGCAGGCTATTGCCAGTGAATATCCCGTGTTTAACGGGACGATAACCATGCGAAAAACGATAATGCGAACAATGCTGTCGATAACCGTCGTGTTCATCGCCGCCGGCTGCGTTCCGCCATTGCCGACTGCGCAGGTGTCGCGAGATGTACTTGTTGCCGAATACAACGCGAATGCCGCCGCTATTCCGCGCCTGTGGTCATACGCAACCACTTCAATGACGCTTTACGATGAGAACACTGGGTTTCCGCTGCTGTCGGCGAGTGTCGACGGGCTGCTGCTGCTGAAAAAGGGGGCCAATCCGCTGGGTGTGCATGATTTCGTGCTGATCGGGCGAGAAACTATGGCATACGAACTGTTCCGCACAGGCGTCAGCCGCACCGATGGCAAATACTACATGTGGCAGCGGATCAAGAATCCTTCTGCGCTGTGGGGATACACGAAATTCGCCGGAGCCCCGGGCGTCAAGCAACTGGATATCAACCCGCTGGATATACTGGATGTGCTTGCCGCCTGCGAACTGCCGTCCGATCCGCGAACCATGCCGACGGTCACGATGACAATGAACACGCGGCCGTGGGAGCATGCCTACGTGCTGAGTCTCATCAAGCGGCAGAACGTAAGCAATCGTATAGATATCCGCAGGAAGCTGTACTTCGTATGGGCGGAAGACTCGCAGGGCAACGCCAAGCCGCGCCGATTGTTCAGAGCCGATTTCATGAACGAAAGCGGGCGTCGCGTCATGTCGGCGAAAATCGGTAGATACATGCCCGTGGATGTTTCGAACTTGGAAGAACCGCCGTCTCACGCACCGATCGTACCTACTGATATCGAAATAACGTGGTTCAATGAGCGGGAAAAGAAGCGGGCGACCGTTCGGATTAAGCTGTCGAAAATGGAGATACCGTTCAAGGTCGATGATCCAGACGATCCCGGCCCTGACATTCCCGCACAAGCACGGTTCCTCCACGCCCTGCCGCCACAGATCACCGCAGACGGCATCATCCAAGCCGACGCACACATCACACAGGAAGGCACCAGCAAGTGACATACAAGAGCTTCCTCACCATAATCCTGGCAGCCATATGCCTGATGCCCTGGCCGATATTGGCCGAACCCGTAACCCCCACCGAAGACACTGGTCTGATTCTCACGGGCAGCGCCAACTCACTGTGGATAGTCCGAAGTCGACAGATCGACAAACAGGACGACAGCGAGCAAGAGGACGCGAGCGCCAAATCCACCGAAATTGATGACAAGAAAGAAGACGTCTTCGACATCCTTGTGCTAACTGAAGACGGCGGGTGGAAATGGTTCGCGCGTGAGGAATTCGGAAAACCTGTCGCGGCTGTTGTTGAACAACTCAGCCTGCACATGCTTTCGACTCCACAACTGAACTACACCGTCTACCATAGCGAGTCACGAAGCAAAACCCCAGGCCGACGCCCGCGAGACCCCAGATGGCCCGATAGCGTAGCGCCGCTGGCAATGTGCGTCTTACCAGCTAATGATGGTAATGATGGTCATGATATCGTTGCGATTATTCATCGCGTAGGCAAACCAGGTGAGCCGCCACTCGTCAAAACCACGACGCAACCTGCCGCCAAAGCCGACCCAGAACCGCCGACGGCGGCATTGGTGGCTCCGATGCCAGCCGACAAGGACCAATCCCTGCTTACGCTCTTCCGTACTGTAGACGGCATGTGGACCTACGCTGGAGACATATCCATTGGCGAAGCCAGCCTGGCTCCCTCGAAATTATCGGCAATAGCAACAAGTGACGGACTGACGATGCTCGTTTCATTGACCGACAAGACGATGCGAATTGACTTGTCCACAAACGGGGCTCACAAGATATCCCCTTTCAAAACAGATGGTTCCCCCGTAGGACTGTGCATTCTCCGCAACAAGCCAACAGTTGTCAGCCTTAAACCATCGCCCAGCTCAGCAGGCAACACAATCATCCTGAAAACGCTTTCGTCTTCAGCCGATACCTCCACCGGCACGCCAGTTAAGGTCACCAGCAATAACGTGCCCGTTGTGCTGGCTGAGGGTATCCGACCAATGATATCGAGCTTTGGCGAGAACGCCGTGATCTTCTGGAAAGCTAATGGGGACTACAGGCTCCTGACCGCAGGCCCGAGCGGAGCGGTAATCAAGGATGAAATCGTCCAGAAACTAAATGCACCGCCGCCGGACACACTTGGCCTGAGGATACTTGAGATTTTCACGCTTAGCGTGCTGGTACTCACCGTGATTATCATGCTGGTGCTGCGTCCCAAGGAACCGCTGTGGCAATTCGCGCTGCCCGCGGGAATGGCACCGGCTCCGCTACTGAAGCGTATCACAGCGTTCTTGATCGACTTCATCCCCTTCAGTTTCCTTGGCGATATCATACTCAGCAACGTCACCCCAACATCTGCCGCAGAAAGCCCCGACGCCATGGTAGACTCAATGTGGCGAGCGATGAGCGCCGGAAACAGGGAGGAACTCCTGGAGCTGGTCAACAATCTGATGGGCCGATGGGAATGGGCGTTGGCGATCGTTATCCCGCTTGGTTTCTACATCGCATATTGCATCTTCTGCGAATATAGATTCAACGCAACGCTGGGCAAGAAACTCATGCGCCTGCACGTTGTAGCGAATCGTGGCAAAAAGGCCACCCTCCCCGCCATTGCCATGCGTAATCTCATGAAAGTGCTCGAACTCCAGCCGTCACTCATGCTCATACTGCTTCTGATACCTATCTTGGGACGAAAACGCATGAGATTGGGCGATCTCTTCGCACGCACGATCGTGGCCGAAGGACGTGCTGTTACGTTCTCAATAACGCTGGACGAGGCCAATGAGGACAGTGCATTCCAGATTGATGAGGAATCCGAATCAAAGGACGATACACAGAAAGATGACGCTGGCGAGGACAAACAAACACCCCCTCCCAAATGACGAACGCCAGGAAAACGCCCTGAGTGAACAACCATAACTAACACGAATGGCGAAACAGACACCCCATGCGGGTTGTAGATACGGCTGAGCAATGGCACCCGAAACCACACCCAGCTCCAAACATCATGCAGGAGTTGGGAATGCTCCAGTCAGACAGCAACTGCAGACCGCTCAGTCCCAGCTATCATCATTCTCATCATCGTCTTCGTTCGTCTTCCATTTATCGGATTCGTCAGCATCCCCCATCTCGCGTTCCATGAAGCCGAAGAGTTTCTCCTGCATCGGGGCAAGCTGCTGATAATAGTCCAGCGTCGCCTGATAGCCAGCAACAAGCTGATTCATCTTGATCAGTTGCCACTTCTGGAGGCACTCGGGCTCCTTGATGTTCGAGAATGGATCGCACGCAAACGAGAATTCCCCGTTGGCTCCCATACGAAAATGTTCACAATCTTTGCAGTTTATCATGTCAGCTCCGTGGAGTTCATTGTGGTTAGACTACTCTATATCTTTGTAAAGGCGAATTTGACTTGTCGCAACGTAGCTCGCAGAGCGACGAGTCAGGCTGCTGGATTTCAAGTCCTTATCCGGTCCCGACCTGCCTGCCGGCAGGCAGGTGTACATCGGGATTGCAGCCGGGGTGCCATCTGACATTCTTCCTGTTACAGCCTACTAGATACTACCAATCATACGCCTCGAAATGCAATGGCGGAGACAAACAGTCAAAAAACGGGTTCTCTCCGCATGCCAGAAGTGTATAATCGCAGTCGCGGGGGCTAAATGGAGAATAAATGTCTGTAAATATACTTTGTATTGGTGACGTTGTGGGCAGGCCAGGCAGAAGCGTTCTGGCCGAAAAGCTTGCCGGTCTCGTTGAAGAACGTCAAATCCGATTCGTGGTCTGCAATGCCGAAAACGCAGCTGGCGGCAGCGGACTGACCCCCCAGATATTCGCAAAACTGCGAAACTATGGCATCGACGTCATAACGCTGGGCGATCACGTGTTCCGCAAGAAAGAAATCGCCGAAACGATGGAAAGCTCAGACCGCATCGTCCGCCCGGCGAATCTCTCTCCTCGGGCAGCGGGCAAGCGGTGGACCATCGTCCCCATCAAAGGCACGAGAACCAACGTTGGCGTGGTTTGCCTGCTCGGGCAGCTCTATATGGGCTCGAACGATTCCCCCTGGGACGCAGTTGACAAAGCATTCGCCGAGATGCCCGCATCGGTGAAAATCCGCATAGTCGAGATGCACGCCGAAGCCACCAGCGAAAAAATAGCAATGGGATGGCACCTGAACGGGCGTGCAAGTATTGTGTTCGGAACGCACACACACGTCGCCACCGCTGACTATCGCGTGTTAGACAAGGGAACCGCATACATATCCGATGTCGGGATGACAGGCCCACATGACGGCGTGCTCGGCAGACGCAAAGACCGAGTGCTGACTGCGCTCACCACATCCATGCCAGCCCACTTCGAGGTGTGCACCGGCGATCCCAGAATATCCGGTGTAATGGCAACCATAGACGAGAAGACCGGCCGGGCCACAGCCGTCGAACGCATAGAAGTATGCGGCGGGACCGAAGTAGACCAACCCTACGACGAGGACGACGGCCGCCCGCAACACCGAAAGTTCAAATAGACGCACACCCCGTCATTCATGACTCACCAGCAATCCGTTGAAGAATGGACTCCGTCGCGAGTACCATGATTTCAACGAGCATCAAAGAACGAAAACTCGGTAATCCCGTAGGATTGCCGAGTCTTCGTAACGCAGACGCGCAATTGAAAGACTCGCACGCAGCAAGAATAGCTTTTTCAACGGGCCACCAACCTGTCAACTGCCAACTGAAAGAGAGGGCAGGCGACAGAACTCGCTTGCGAATATGCAAACAGTCCTCGGTTACGCCCGGACACCATACTGCAAACAACACTACTTGCGACGACGCCGCAGAATAGCCATGCCTCCAAGAGCCAGCAGTACCAGTGAAGCGGGTTCGGGCGTCGAGCGAGGCGCGGAGGATGTATCGCCGTAGTTGGCGTTCCAGATAAGGAAGTCCTGCCCGTTGACGATTCCATCACCGTTGGCGTCTCCATCTATCCAATCCGCCATCGGAGTTCCATATCCACCGTTCCATATAAGGAAGTCGCCACCGTTCACTATGCCGTCCAGATTGAAATCCGCCGTTACCGGTGTTCCCATTGAAAGCAATGCTGTTGTGAAAGCCTCAGCGCCTTCGTTATCGATAACCTTCAGGCCAATCGTGTGTATGCTGAGCCAATCCAGTCCCATGTTGTAGAGATCCAAATAGCTCAGTGAACCGTCTTCAGTCAGGAGGTCATCGTACTCGCCGTCGCCGTCAAGATCCCACGCCCAGCTCACAATCGAACCGCCGTCAGGATCGCTACCAACACCATTCAGCATGAGATTCTCGCCCGGCACGATGGAGTAGTTCGCACTGCTCGCAATCGGATCGGCGTAGACCGCGACGGTTGCGATGTCATAACTGATGGAGTTAGACACTCCCGGGTCGGTGTCCGCCACACGGAGGTTTATCGTCTTGCCTTCAGTCGGTCCTACGAGGCTGAGCAACTCTGCATAAGTCAAGCTCGGACTCGCTCCTGCGGTTTCATAGGTGCCGTCATTGTTCAAGTCCCAACTGATCGTCATCCCGCCGCCATTATTGTAGTACGTCGCGTTGGAATTCCATGTGATCGAATCGGGGTCTTGCGAACCTGCAGAACTGAAAGCTGCCGACCCGCCGGGATTCACTGCGTAGCTGCCGTTCGCATTGGCGATGGTAGCCTTCTTAGCCAGGAAGTAATCCGCCAGGAAAGCACGCGAGAACTTCTGAGAATGCGCCGTCGCAGCCCATACCACGTCGTTCTCATCGGCACCTGCCTTGTAGGCTGTAGCATTGGCCACAACTGCTACCTGATGAGCATTGCATACTTCCAGATACGTTCCGCTGTAAGAACTCCCGCTGACATTGGGATACGATTCCCAGAGGCTAACCCGAGCTTCCATGAAGAGCTCAGTCCAGAAATCCGTGTATACCATATTCGCCGGAGCATGACCAACGGGCACGCCTGTGTCGTTAGACATATGCGTCAGATACTTCAGACGCGTAGCCTCATCAAGGTTCAACCAGAGTGGATCGGAAAGATAATGCCTGCCCTGGAACAATCCAGGCCACGAACCGTATGGAGCCGGATGATGATATGTCTCCGGCGGTTCCCCAGTGAATGCCGTGATCGTACTCTTCTGCGATGAGGTCAGATACTGATTGACCAGGGCAGACACTCCAGAATCACTGTACTCACGGCTTGCCAATGCCGAATGCGTTGGCCCGCCCCAACCGAGAGCACTGCCCGATACTACCAACGTCACGAGTGCGATGAGAACGATTGAACGATAATGAATACTCTGATTCATTTGCCTCTCCTTCATAAAAGAGATTACGCAAACTTTAAAGAGATTACGCAAACTTTTGAAAACACATACTTCGCGGTCACTCAATGGAAACCGCAATATCTCTAATCTTCACATCTTACCGTAAGGCTACCCCGCCGCTACGTACACATTAACCATATAACATGTGAACGTTCAGGGCAGACCGCAACCGGCGAAGTAATCGATAACACTATGCGTAATACCACCACGAATACCAAGCCACGTAAGTAGTTCTCTGTCACGGCGACCTGTCACGAAGAAGCCAAAGGCGAAGACGGAAATTTGCGAACCTCAATATTCGCAAGCCATTGCCTGTCCGGGATTACGAACAGGTTACCATCGTGCATTTTGCCTGTGACAGAGCAATAGTGTAATAATGGATGATAGCAATACTTACGCCACAGAGCGAAGCGATGCGATCAGATCCTCACTCCGCATCTCGCGAACAAATAGCGGCCAACTGGTATCCTGATAGATTCCCGCACGCCGGATGGTGGCTTGGGCGCGACGGGTGAATCCCTCCAGATTCCTGCCAAATCATATAATAGAATAATATGCAGAGATTATACACCGGAAGCTACCGAAGCTCAAGCATCCTTCCGCGCAACCCCATACTAAATCTCGCTTTCGCGATGATTATATGTCAGGCATTCCCCTTAGGCACAACCACCAGGCAGCCGCGATGTCGTTCGACAACACACCACGAAGTAAGGCTTTAGCCTATGTACTTCAGCGGTGTTCGCGTCTTGCCCGACTCACGGAAATCGATAGCAATATCTGCGATTCTGAAGATGTCATACTCGGGGGCATACCCAAGGACATTGCGTGACTTGCTGATATCGTTCTCGAAGTCATGGAACTCCGGCTCGACGAAGTCGACAACAGGCAGATCCAGCTTCTCAGCCAGGTATTCCGCCAGCTAGTACTCTGTCCCGTGAATAACGCTATATGAGTCTTTTTGCCGATAGGGTTGA
>CBDUQP010000041.1:0-24908 GCA_965369385.1 uncultured Phycisphaerales bacterium | reverse complement strand
GTGCTGGAAATATGGGCCATAGAGAAGTTGAAAAAGGTTCCTGACCCCTTTTCTCCACAACTGTAACTGCCAGAACCACTGCCGCCAACACAGCAAAACGTAACGAATTCGTCATAATCTTCATCCTGTCTGCACTCTTCATGTCTCTAGTCTTCCCAGCCTTCTTTCGCAATCGTCATTTTCCTGATCCTCGCGAACTACCGTTGGCACAAAACTGCCGGAACTCTGTGGGTAGCTTAAGTGCTTTCCAGAGCCCCGGCAATTCAATCATCAGACGAATTGTGCTCTATTTCAGCTTGACTCTGTAAAGGCGTACACCGTTGGGGACCAGGCGGCTGGTCTTAGCGAACTTCATGGTCGGGTTCGGGCTGCTCATCTGTATGGGGGCGCGGCGCAGAGTGCCATCAGCCTTCAACCATGTGATCGATTCGATGACCTTGTTGTTCTTGAATGTGATACCGCCCTGAACGAACTTTACCGGATCCCATTTTATGGGGGCGTCGGTGTTGGTCTTATGGAACTGTCCCGAATGGCCGACTGCGGTGATCTCGTAATCGTAGTCGACGCTGCCGGCGTCTATCTTCTCGACAATCACCACGGCTGGGCCTGTTGATGTGATATTGATTGTCAGATCCTTGAACTCGTATTTGCCGGGATGATCGGTGGCGACCGCGGCAAAGTGTTTGGTATTAACCGTCATCTGGCCCTTGCTATGCTGCCGGTCTACCTGGTTGTTGGTGATATTTGCATTCGTGGGGAATGCCTTGAGCTGCTTGATATCGGTAAGTCTCTTGACCTCGCGTGAGCGGAAGAGTCTGCCGGCTGCCCGGAGGCAAAAAGGGGTCAGGAACCTTTTATGTGCTGGAAATATGGGCCATAGAGAAGTTGAAAAAGGTTCCTGACCCCTTTTCTCTCTCTTCAGTCACCGCCAGTCCGTAGGAGTTAGCCAGTTCCCGGGCCTGAACCCCTTCCATTATGTATGGCACAGGTCCAGGGCCTACATATCTCTTTCCCGAAGGATACTTATTGTAGTCCAGCGCGTAAGCAACGAATGCCGCGCTGATCTGATGCAACTGTGAACTGCACGTTACCCGCCGGGCCTGCTCCACTGCACGGTTGACCGCCGGTAGCAGCAGTGAAGCGAGAATCGCTATGATCGCAATCACCACGAGAAGTTCGATTAGTGTAAAGCCGGTTTCGAGTTTTGGATGAGCTGTTTTCATTTCCGGACTTCCCTAAAACTAAAGATTAGACGGTCGCAGCATACGGACCTATTCGACTCTTACGCTGCTGTCAGGCCAGAGGATGACTGGCGCACACGCAGCAGGACTTTCTAACTGTCAATTCCGGATGCAGGACAGTCTTGGGCCTGCCGGGTTGATTCTCAATTCTCGCAAGAATCTCTCCCAGAAGAGCTTCCGACGCGCGGTCCAGAGGCTGGCGAACCGTGGTAATAGGAACATGGTAATTCAATGCTTCAGGCGTATCGTCATAGCTGATCACCGCCACCTGATCCGGAATTGAAATCCTGTCTTCCGCCAGCGCGTGCAGTGTCGGCAGCAGATGACATCCATCGGCAACAAAGATGGCCGTCGGGGGAGTCTCCAGCTTGAAAAGCTTTGAGATGCGGGTGTTCATTTCGTGATAACTGACAGATCCCTCAAGCATCCATGAAGAGTCAATAGCGTGCCCGAAGGACTTCATCGTGTCACGGTATGCTCTCATGCGATGGCATGATGGACTGCCCTGGTACTCGTGGTGCGAGATAGTTGCGATGCGAGAGTGTCCCAATTGCGCCAGGTATGTCACCGCAGACGCGGCCCCTTCGTAATGATCCACATAAATCTGCGGAATACTCGTATTGGTCAACTCCCTGCCGAAAGAAATCACAGGCTTGTCGAGTGGCTTGAGATTGTTGACGAAGTTGAGGCCCTGCTGAGAAAGCGGAATTATTATTACCGCGTCAACTTCCGAACTGCTTAGAAGCGTCGGCCATGTGTTACGCCGCATGTCGACAAACTCATGCACCAGAGTGAAGTGATGCGAATCAGCGGCCGCGTGAATTTCGAGCTGCCGCATCAGGTTCTGCAGATAGGAATTGTGCCGCAGATCAAGAAAGCTGTCTGCGATAACGCCTATGCGGGTTCCATTGCTGCCCGCAGGTCTGTCCTCGGAGTAGACCACAACATTTCCGCGGCTGGGCATTTTGCGGACCAGGCCCTCCTGAACAAGCGCATCTAGAGCGCATCGAACCGACCAGCGGCTTATCGAATATCGCTTGGCCAGCTCCTTCTCCGAAGGCAGACGATCATTCTCAGTGTAAGTCCCATTGAGAATCTCACTTTTCAACTCGCTGGCCACCTTCTCGTAAGCGGCACCGGCGCCATGATTAATGCTTTCCTGTTTTGTTCTCACAGTGCTTGCCATATAGCGTAATTACTCCTGTATTAGCCTCCAATATACACAACCGGTCCGGACCAGTCTAGTGTAAAAATATTTTGGTCTCAAAACAACGCCTATCTTCGCTCTGATGCGTTAGATACGTTGTTGTGGTTGCGGCGTGGTTCTGTAAAGGAAGATGCTAAATGCAGTTAGGCTTATATGTGGGATTCTCTGGGCATCGTCTTGCCAGGAAGGCCCAAGCAATTCTGGCTCGAAATAGCTCGGCAAACCCCGCATTGTGCATCTACAGTAGCTACAACCGGTACGGTCTTGTTGCGGCAAGCTGGTCGAGATGAGTCCTCGTGAGAGGCTCCCGGCCAGCACGCAAAACACACGCAAAACACACGCAAAAACGCTGCGAAAATGGAGGTATTTGCGAATGTTACATGGTTTAACGTTCAATCAAATCACCAATAATGATAACGGCTTGCGGGTTCGGTACTTAATGGCCGATTGTCAACGCTGAAAAAGGTGCACAAGATGGCATTCGTGCACCTTTTTTCGCAATTCTGCACCTTTTTGCACCATTGCGAATTACGCAATATCCGGAGGGGCTATGCCTGTGAGGTCGGCCGGGTTTTCTGGGAATCCGCACAAGCATTTTTGGTCAGAGATTGGTTGCTGGGGAAGGCGCAACCGATAGAAGGATATGAAAGAATTCCTGGGGCCGAGCTCCTCTGATTAGATGTGTAGGCCCTGCTGGTCTATCCCTTTGGCTAGTCCCTTTGCCTGCTTTGTGTTAAGCTGCCGGGAGTTTTCAGGACACTTGCAGGAGATGGTTTTGAGCAAACCCCTTTACATTATTGCCGGCGGCGGGACGGGGGGGCATCTGTATCCCGGCTTGGCGGTGGCCGAGTCGCTTGCGGCACTGGAGCCGGATGCACAGGTGCTGTTTGCGTGCAGCGATCGCGATATAGACCGGCGAATTCTCGATCCACTCGCATATGGCAAAATCGTTCAGCCGGTCAGGCCACTTCCCAGACGCATTCGCGATGTGCCCGGTTTTCTCGTCACATGGCGACAGTCCGGCGTTCTGGCGGCTGACATTATCAGGGATCTCAAGCCCGCAGCCGTGCTCGGAACGGGCGGTTTTGCGGCTGGCCCGATGGTGAAGCGTGCCGCCAAGTGCGGCATTCGGTGCGGCCTGCTGAATCCCGACGCGGTTCCCGGCAAGGCAAACAGGTATCTGGGGAAGTACTCCGAAGCGATATTTACGCAGTATGCCGCAACCGCGGAGTATTTTCCGCCGACAGTGCGCGAGCGTGTTCATGCTGTCGGTTGCCCGATAAGCAGGCGTTTTGCCCAGGCGGACCGGGCGGAAGCTATCGCGATGTTCGGCCTGGATGCGGGCAGAAAGACGCTGCTGGTGAACGGTGGCAGCCTGGGGGCGTCGTCGATAAACGAAGCCATCGTCGCCCTGAAGGATGATCTGGACGAGCTGGCCGGCAGTTGGCAGGTGCTGCACATCACCGGGCCGACATGGATGGAAGGCACCGACGAGCCCGGATTGGAGATACCCATCGTTGAGCTGGATTATTGCGACCGGATGGACATGGCGTACGCGGCCGCCGATTTGGCGCTGTGCAGATGCGGGGCATCGACGGCCGGCGAACTGGCTGGCACCGGCACTCCATCGCTGATCATGCCGTATCCATACCATGCCGATCAGCATCAGCGTTTGAATGCTGAATCGCTGGCGGCTGCGGGCAAGGCGCTGGTCTGCGAGGATGCCCGTGATCTGGAGGCCAATGTTTCTATGCTGCGTGAGCAATTGCTCGGCCTGATGCGTGATGGTGGGCGGCTGGCGAAGATGCGTGAAACTGTTCAGGAATCCGCAGGCGGCAACGCGGCCGACGAAGTGGCGTCGTGGTTGCTGGAAACGGCGTAAGTTGGGCACTCCAAGGGCAATTGAGCCAGTTATTTGCGAGTATCTTGCCCCCGCGGCGTTCCGGCTAAAGGAATCCGGTCGGGAGGGGCGATAGTAGAGATAGGCAACGATAGGCTACCGTCGGGCTTGCTCTGCGAGAAAGTTCGCTGTAAAAGGCATTTGTGAGCGGTGGTCTGTGAGGCTGGCGGTGCGAAACACGGAGTGTTTCGAGAGTTGTAACGGTTTCTAAGAGAGTTTCACGGGCCATCCGAGTGCCCTCTACGGTTATCAGGTTTTGATGCATGGATATTCAGGGCGAGACAGAACGACAGATGTCCACATCTGATATAGACAGTTTTGACGAGGCGCGCGTTCACATGATCGGCATTGGCGGATCGGGCATGTTTGCCCTGGCCACGGTTTTGATGGACAGCGGCGCGGTTGTTACCGGTTCGGACATGAGCACTGGCAATGCGGTGGATCGCCTGGTGGACGACGGGGCGGTTGTGACTATCGGGCAGAATGCGGAGAATATTCCCGACGACTGCGACATTGTGGTGTACTCGGCTGCGATAAACGAGCAGAACCCTGAGTTGTTGGCTGCCCGGGCACGCGGGCTGCGAGTGATGAAGTACAGCCAGATGCTCGGTCATCTGATGGCGGCCAAGGGCGGCGTTGCGGTTGCTGGCACGCATGGCAAGAGCACGACTACCGCGATGGTGGCATATGTGCTTGAGTCTGCGGGGTTGCGGCCTGACTATATCGTTGGTGCCATAGTTGAGCAGCTCGGCGGTGCCAGCGGCATTGGCGGGGGCAAGCACTTCGTGGCAGAGGCGTGTGAGTTCGACAGGAGTTTCCTGAATCTGTCGCCGATGTGCGCGGCAGTGCTTAATCTGGAAGAGGATCATCTGGATTGCTACCGCGATCTGGACGCGATAATAGAGGCGTTTCGGCAGTTCGTAGCCAAGGTTCCCCAAGAGGGCGTCGTGGTGGTGAATGGTGAAGACCGTGACGCGATGAAGGCGATAGACAATGCCCGCTGCGAGGTGCAGACGTTCGGAATGACCGACAGATGCACGTGGCAGGGCACGAATGTTCGCCTTGAAGGCGGTAAGGTTGCGATGGACGTGTTGCTGGGCGGGAAGGCATATTGCAGCATAACTTGCCCCTTGCCGGGCATGCACAATGCGTATAATGCCTTGGCGGCAATGGCGATGCTGAACTTCTGCGGCCTGCAAGCGGATACGATCGTGACGTGGCTCGAGAAGTTCACGGGAACCCGCCGGCGAATGACGCTGAAGGCCCAGATTAATGGTGTGACGGTTGTGGATGATTTCGCACATCATCCCACAGAGGTCCAAGCCACGCTGAAGGCCCTGCGGGGATATTATCAGCCAAAGCGTCTGAAGTGCGTATTCCAGCCTCACCAGCACAGCCGCACGCGATTTCTGCTGAAAGACTTCGCCAGGAGCTTTGCGGACGCCGATGAGGTTATTGTTCCCGATATCTATTTTGTTCGCGATAGTGATCGCGAGAAGGATTTTATTTCCGCCGCGGATCTGGTTTCGCAGATTCGCCTGCATGGCGGCACGGCCGTTTATTGCAAGACATTCGATGACATTGGCGAATACCTTTGCGGGCATCTCGCCGCCGGCGACCTCGTGGTAACGATGGGTGCCGGTAACATCTGGGAAGTTGCTGATGAAATTGTTCACTGGCTTGGAAGAAATAGTTAAGACGGACTACCCGTTGGCTTCGTGCACGTGGCTGAAGATGGGCGGGCCTGCTACGTACATGATCGAACCGAGGACCGTCGAGGAACTCAGGGACGTTGTTCTGCGCTGTCGCGAGAACGAGGTCCCCATGTATGTGATGGGCAGCGGCGCGAATCTCCTTATCGATGATTCGGGTATAAATGGCGCCGTGATCCGCATGGGTGGAGAGCAGTTGTCGCACGTGAGTATCGATAATGGCGTTCTCGATATTGGCGCAGCGGCCGACATGGGCAAGCTGGTACTGCGTACCGTTCGCGAGGGTCTTGCTGGCCTTGAGGGTCTGACTGGTATTCCCGGTACTGTTGGCGGATGCGTGAAGATGAATGCCGGCGGCGCGTTTGGCGATATTGGCAATGCGGTTCAGTCTGTGGATGTGATGACCGAGAACGGCGAAGTTTTCACGCGTCACCGTGCAGACCTGGCGTTTGCGTACCGCAGCACCAACATAAACGCCAAGTTCATTCTCAGTGCCAAGTTCAAGCTCAGCGAAGACGACCCGCACAGCATACTTAGCCAGGTTAAGCAGATCTGGATTTACAAGAAGAACACCCAACCGCTTGGGCATAATAACGCCGGATGCATCTTCAAGAACCCCAGAGGGATGTCGGCCGGTGCGCTGATAGACAAAGCTGGCCTTAAGGGCACACGTGTGGGCGGCGCTTATGTGTCGGAGAAACACGCGAACTTTATCCTCGCCGACCCCGGCGCTAAGGCTTCGGACGTGTTGAAGCTTATCAATGTGATTCGCGAGACAATCTATAAGAAGAACCAAGTTTATCTGGAGCTTGAAATTGAAGTCTGGTGATACCAATCGTTGCTTGTCAACTGCGGCCAGTTCGTGTTCTTGCGGCGGAGACGTCGTGACCACGCTGGATATTACCGTACTGATGGGCGGACCGTCGGCGGAGCGGGAAGTGTCTATCATGAGCGGCAGCGCTATCGCCGCGGCGCTATCCAGGCTCGGCCATAGCGTTACGAGTGCTGATATATCCGCGCAGGATACGTCTGCTCTGGATCGCATGGGCATGGACCTGGTTTTCATCGCATTGCACGGAGAGTTTGGCGAATCGGGCGAGGTGCAGGCACTGTGCGACGCCAAGGGCCTGAAGTATACCGGTTCGGGCGAACGTAGCAGCGGCGTTTGCATGGACAAAGCCGCCACCAAGCAATTCGTCAGAAAAGCCGGCATACAGACTCCCGACTGGATGATAATCGAGGAATTCCACCCGCAGGAGATTGCGGACAAGTGGATACAGGAATTGCCCCTGCCGGTAGTGTTGAAGCCGGTTGACGGTGGGTCCAGCGTTGATGTGAAGATCGTTTACGATATTGAAGCCCGTGACGAGGCGTTGGAGTATCTGCTGGACAAATACGGCAGAGTTATGCTTGAACGGATGGTGCCGGGCAGGGAGTTTACCGTCAGCATTCTGGGCGAGCAGTCGCTACCTGTGCTGGAGGTGGTTCCCACGCGGAAGTTCTATGACTACGAGGCCAAATACGCTGACGATGCAGCCACCCGATACGTTTTTGAGCATGGGCTTTGCCCCGATATGGTTGAGGCGTGCCAAGCCGATGCGTTGAAGGCCCACAAGATACTCGGATGCCGCGATATGTCTCGCGTGGATTTCATATTGGACGAAAATCGCGTTATGCAGTTCCTGGAAATCAACACGATTCCCGGTTTTACCAGCCACTCGCTGTTGCCCAAAGCCGCCCAGCGGGCGGGAATCAGTTTTGATGAGATGATAGAACGAATAGTAGAATCGGCGATGGCCTGCAACGAATAACGCCGGCTGCAATGATTGCAATGGAGTATGTATGTCAAGGAAGACGAAACCAATTCGCAAGCAGAGCAAGAAGAAGAAATCCCCCGAGGGTTTGCGTGCATGGTGGGGCGGGCTTGAGGATACCACAAGGCACGCCATAAGCAGGACGGCGCTCAGGGCATTCCTTCTGGTGCTGCTTGTCTCGGCAGTGGCAGTGTCGTTTGTGCTGATGGAGAGTCATGTTGTTTTCCGCGACAAACCTGTCTACGATCCAGTTCGCGTTCAGCTTACCAATGCTCCCAATTGGATGCCGGAGACGCTAAAACGCCAGATCGCCAAATCGCTGGCGGCGGCGGGGCAGGACTATCGCGACAATGACCTGACGGCGAAGGTGTATACGCGGGCGGCCGCCAATCCGTGGGTTCGCCAGTTGCAGAGTGTTATGAAATTCCGCGATGAACGCGGCAGGGCGATTGTGGCGGTCACAGGCAAATATCGAAGCCCCATGGCGGTGGTGAGAAGAGGATACAAGTCGATAGGCCGGCGAAACGCCAATGCGTGCTATGTGGACTGCGAAGGCGTCAGGCTGCCCGCAGCCAGCCAGATCCCCAAGTGGGTGATGAGAGCCTATTCGCCTAGAGGCGGGGCGCCCGAGAAGGTGTATTTCGTGAATCGCAGCGATGTCCCACGCGGAATGCGAGTGCGTCCGGTTCACTATATAGAGATCATTCTGGGTGACAATGAACCTGATATGCCTGCCGTTGGCAAGCGGTGGGTGAGTGAATCACTGCGTGACAGCTTACGCCTGACCAAGATCATTCGCAGCCGCCAGTACGCCAGGCAGTTCGACCGCATAGATGCAAGAAACTACGGCGGCCGCCATAACCGGAATATGGAACACCTCAGCCTGTGGGCTGGTGACACGCAGATCAAGTTCGGCAGGTTCCCGCATGCCGATGGCGTGGACTGGGTGGTTTCGCCTGAGGTGAAAATGGAGAATCTCGATAGATACGTGTCCATGCGTAACGGGCGTCTTCGGGGCGCACCCGGGATCGATCTGAGAATAGATGCCTACGAACACTCCCGCATCCGCTAGCCAAACCGCCGATCCCGCCGGTAGCAACGGTGTGGTCTACCTGCTGTTTGTCACCATAGGTCTCGCCGCGGGCTTGTGGCCGGAGGCGATCTGGCCTGGGCACGCAGAGTCGGCAGATCCCACACTTCCACTGCTGCAAACAGTGGTCATCGCGCAAATACTCTTCGCACTTGTGGCGTATCCGACCATCATAATTCGCAGACAGTTGTGTGATTCGGCGAATACGGCGGCCGCGACAATACCCGTGATCGCGACTGCTCGCGAAGCGGTGATAATGCTGCTGGTGGCGCTGCCGGCATATGTTGCGGGCTGGTGGTTCTCGGATGCGGTGCTGACTTCGGCGCTGCAAAGCGTTCTGCACGTGGCGGCAGTGTTTGCGTGTGTGGTGCTTGCGTGTGGGGCAGACGCGCGCGGCGGGCGAGGCGGCGCGGTTGTGCTTGCGATGCTGGTGATGTTGGTGATAGCGATTGGCTTGCCTGCCGGGTGGTACATCTCGGCCGAGTTCTTCGACAGGCCGCACGTGAGCGATGTTTTGTGGAATATCTCACCGCTGCTGCGCGGCTGGACCATCGCAGCCGGCGGGGCAGAGGTTTCGTCCGGGCAGAACACTCCATGGTTCGCATGGAGCGCGATCTGGGTGCCAGTAGGGGCCGGGATTCGCCTGGTAAGAAGCGTCAAAACTAGGGACGGTGCCCTATTTCATTAAATAGGGCACCGTCCCTAGTTTTGACAGGGGGCAAAGATGGTATGCTATTGAGCCAACAGAATGCGTCCGATGAGACGCGAAAGGAATAAAGAGTGAATTGCCCGAATACCAAGAAGAATGAAGAGAGATGCACCTGCACGTATAGTGGATGCGAAAGACACGCCGTGTGCTGCGAGTGCCTGGCTCATCACCTGAAGAGCAAACAACTGCCGGCCTGCTGCTTCCCGCCCGAAGCCGAGAAGACCTACGACCGCAGCTTCGCCAAGTTCGCCGAAGCCTGGGAACTGTAAACGCGGCGGCTGGAAATGGCGGCATGTGATTCGGGCAGGGCGATTGGTACATTCGCGATACGGACGGACTCGCGTCACGGCGCCTTTGATCGCACAAGGGGACACGGCCGACTGCTACCGCAGCCGGACATGTCCCCGCTGGCATGCGGCATGGCGGGCTCTACGCGCTGTGTTATTCGTCGGTGTCGAACAGGTTGGATTCGGTCTGTTCGGGCTCTATGTATTTGACGCCCATATGCTCGCAGGCTTTGGATGTGACTGTTCTGCCGCGGCTGGTCCTGGCCAGCATGCCGGTCTGCAGCAAATAGGGTTCCACCACGTCTACCAGCGTATCGGTCTCTTCGCCGAGAGTGGCGGCGACTGCTTCTATGCCCACCGGGCCGCCCTTGTAGACGCCCATGATGGTCTTGAGGAAGCGGCGGTCCAGTTCATCCAGGCCGAGAATGTCTATGCCTTCCAGCTTCAACGCGTCCGATACACATTGTTCCGTCAGACGCCCGTCGCCCCTCACCTGCGCGTAATCGCGACATCGTCTCAGCAGGCGATTGGCAATTCGCGGCGTTCCCCTGGCGCGGGTGGCGAGCATCTTCAGTGCCTGCTCGTCATACTCCATGCCCAGCATGTCGGCCGACATTTTGCCCCGCTTATGGAGATCTTCGATGGACCAGAAATCCATGTGATGGCTGATGCCGAATCTCGTCCGCAGCGGAGGGCTCAGCATGCCGCTACGCGTGGTGGCCCCGATCAGCGTGAATGGTTTGAGTGGCAGGTTAATCGTGCGGCTGTGCATTCCGGAGTCCACTATGAAGTCCACTTTGTAGTCTTCCATGGCGGGATAGATGTATTCTTCCACGGTGGCGCTCAGGCGGTGAATCTCGTCAATGAACAGCACGTCGCCATGTTCGAGGCTGGTGAGGATGCCGATGAGGTCGGTTGCCCGTGTGAGTGACGGTCCGGAGGTGACCTTGATTGTGCTGCCCATCTCGTTTGCGATTACGTAGGCGAGAGTGGTCTTGCCCAGCCCGGGCGGCCCGTGCAGCAGTACGTGCTCCATGGGTTCTTCGCGTTGCAGCGACGCCTGGATGGATATGCTGAGCTTTTCGAGGAGGTCGCTCATGCCGATGCAGGCGTCCAGAGACTGCGGGCGCAGGGCTACGTTGAGGTTCTCGTCGTCCGGGCCGAGTGCTTCTTGTGAGATTATTTTCTCTCTAGCCAACTGCGTAACCTTTCACATTGCCGATATTGCGCCCACGCCATGCGGGCATGCAACTCACAGACCGCCCGCTTTCAGCTTGTAGGCATGTTGAATGATTTCTTCCGGCGTTTCTATATCCGGTTCGACGGCCAGCACACGCTCCACAAGCGTAGCGGCGTCGGCCCGTTGTTCGCCGAGCTGCATGAGCACGGCGATGGCTTCTTCGCCTGCATCGGAGATTGCCGCCGCTTCGGGCATATTTGAGCTGGGGCTGGCGGCGAATTCGTCTATCTTGCCGTGCAATTGGGCGATGATGGTCTCGGCCGTGCGCTTTCCGATTTCGGGCAGCGCGACGAGGGTTTTGGCGTCTTTCTGCTGGATGGCCGACGCGATCTCGTCCATCGGCCTGACCAGGGCACGCAATGCCTTGCGAACGCCGATTCCCTTGACGGTAGTGAACACCTTGAAGAAGTTCCTGTCGGTTTCAGTCAGGAAGCCGATGAGGCGGGGCACCAACTGGCCGTGGCTGGGGTCACCCTCGATGTGATGAATCGTGTGGAGAATGATTTCGTGTCCGGTTCGCTGCGAGAGCTTGCCGATATCGCACGAAGGGATGAGCACTTCGTACCAGAGCCCTTGGCCGGTATCGATGATTGCGGCAGTGGAGCTGAGTTCTTCGAGTCTTCCTGCAATCCTGGCGATCATTTCTGTCATCCTTGTCAGATATGCCTATATCCTAACAAAACACAAATTCATTGCAATGGGGATATGCAAAAATGCAGATTGCCGGGTATTGTGGGGGTGTTGTTGATTGAAGATACGCACTTGCGCATGTTTTGTGCATGTTATTGTTTGTTTGGTCCATTCGTGGTAAGAGCGGAGAATGCTAATATGGTATCGAGTTAAGGCTGCTTGATGTGGCAGAGTTTACTGTGTGAATAAGGGCAGGAGAAGTGATGAGTAAAATTAAGTTGGCGCTGGTTGGTTGTGGCGGTATTGCCAAGTCGCATGTGGCTCGTTTTGAGTGCGTCAAGGATCGGATGGATCTTGTTGCCGCTGTGGATGTGGATATCGAAAAAGCCGAGGCCGTGGCGGATCTCATTCCCGGAGCGAAGGTGTCGACTGATTATCGCGAAGTTCTGGACGATGCCGATGCGCTGCTGCTGGCGTTACCGCATCAGTTGCATCATTCGATCGCGATGGATTGCCTGGCGGCTGATAAGCATGTTCTGCTTGAAAAGCCAATGGCCAATACCGAGCAGGAATGCCTGGACCTTATCGCGGCCGACGCCAAGAGCGATAAGACTCTGATGATCGCATACTGCATGCGGTTCCATCCTATCGTGCTGAAGATGAAGGAATTGATCGATAACAAGACATACGGTGACGTTTTCCAGGTGTCGATCTTTACCGAGCAGCACACAGAGTTTCATCCGCCGCATTGGGTTGCGAGTGCGGAGAAACTGGGCGGCGGGCAGTTCTTCAGCCACGGTTGCCATTATGTGGATATGATGCTGGACTTTCTAGGTAGACCGGTTCGCGGATCGCATCACGGAACGAACCTTGGCACACCCTGGATGGAGAAGGAAGGTACCAGCAATGTGACCATCGAATTCGAGAGTGGCGCTATGGGGTATCACTTTGGAACATGGGGCGCCCGGGGCAGCAGGCTGAAGGGATCGTATCATGCTCACTGCACCGAGGGCATGCTCGAAGCCGCGATTTCTCAGGGCAAGCTGATCTATCATCGCGATGACAAGGAAGAAGTGCTCCTTGAGATGGAGGCCGGAAAGCACACCGAAAACGAGATGGTCCACTTCCTGGATTGCATCGAGTCTGGTGAAAAACCGCTGACCGATCCCGTAAGCAGCTTGGAAGGCTTGCAGGTTATCTGGAAGCTCTACGAAGCAGAGGCCGCCAACAAGCTGGCCGACTTGCGGGGAATGGGCTTCGGAACGCATGTGTGATTAAACAAGTGGTCGGCCGGGCGAGATCGCATCGCCTGGTCATATAGTAGATAAGGCATGCTTGCTGGCGCACAGGGCGATTGCCAGTGCGTCGGCAACGTCTGGTGGCGATGGGGGCTCATCCAGGCGGAACATGCTTTGGATGGCGAGCTGCATCTGCTGCTTGGTGGCGTGCCCATTTCCGGTGAGGCTCTTCTTCACCTGAGTGGCTGCGAGATTGCAGACCTTCACTCCCGCCTGCTGGCCGGCCAGAAGTATCACACCACGTGCGTGTCCCATAAGGATTGACGTTCGCGGGTGGTTGTAGTGTGCGTAGAGTTGTTCGACGCCGATGAGGTCCGGCTTAAACTCGGCCAGTATTTCCGTCAGATCGGCATATATCTGGCTTAGGCGCACGGGCATTTCAGCTTTGGCGTCCGTGCGAATTGTGCCCGCTTCAACGATGCTATGATCGTGTCCCTGTATGTCTACAAGGCCGTAACCGGTGATGTTCAATCCCGGATCAATTCCCAGCACCCTGAATGTGGAGTTTTCTGCCATTTCTGCTATTTGTGTAGTCGCGTTTCCGCGGCGGTCCCAACTCGCTTAGCTTCGTCGCCAGGTGGTGCCTTCGGCGGAGTCCATTATTTCGATGCCCATGGCGGCCAGGTGGTCACGAATCCTGTCGGACTCTGCGTAGTCTTTATCTTCGCGTGCCTGCCGGCGTTCGATGAGCAAGTTTTCGATATCATCTTCTGATATCGCCAGCTCTTCGGCCTGTATTTCTGCAATTCCCAAGCCCAGAACCGCGTCCATCTCCAGCAGTGTGGCGTACTTTTGGCCGGCGGATGCGGAATCATCTTTGACGACTCCCCACATTGCCGCCAGTGCTCGGGGCATGTTCAGGTCGTCGGCCACTGCTTGGCGGAAGGCCTGCATGTGTGTATCGATGGGCTGGGCGCCGTCTTGGCCATCCTCGCGCAACTGGCAGACGGCTTTGTTGAGCCGGTCTATTGCGTTGGATGCGCCTTCGAGCCCGTCGTTGGTGATAGCAAGTTGCTGGCGATAGTGTGCCCCGAGAAGGAAGTAGCGATACGCCAGTGGATCTACGCCGTTTTCGATCAGGCGGTCGAGCGTGAGGAAGTCGCCGCTTGATTTGGACATTTTGGCTTCTTCGCCATCATCACCCTTTGGGAAGGTGAGGAATTCGCCATGTATCCACCAATTTACCCACTTATGCCCAAGTGCGCACTCGGTTTGGGCTATCTCGTTGGTGTGGTGAACCGGAATATGGTCAATCCCACCGCAGTGAATGTCCAGCTTCTCACCCAGATACTTCATCGCCATGGCCGAGCATTCCACATGCCACCCGGGGAACCCCACGCCCCATGGACTATCCCATTCCATCTTTCGCTTCTGGTCGGTCGGTGAGAATTTCCACAGTGCGAAGTCGGTGTAGTTGCGTTTGTCGGCCGCCATCTCCACACGGGCCCCGGCCCGCAGGCCTTCAATATCAATTCGCGCCATGTCGCCATAAGCGGGGAACTTAGCGGTATCAAAATAGACGCCGTCTTTGGTGATATAGGTGAATCCCTTTTCTTCGAGCTTCTTGACCAGATCAATCTGCTCGCCGATGTGGTCGGTAGCTTTGCACCAGACGTCCGGTTCGATGATATTCAGGCGTTTCAGATCGTTGCGGAACGCCTGCCAGTAGAAGCCGGCAATCTCCCAGACAGTTTTGCCTTCTCGCGAGGCCCCCAGTGCCATCTTGTCTTCGCCATCGTCGCCGTCCGATACCAGGTGCCCGACATCGGTTACGTTCATCACGTGATGCACGTCGAAACCGAAACTGATAAGAGCCCGCCTGAGGATATCCTCGAACACATAAGTGCGAAGGTTTCCGATGTGGGCATAGTTGTAAACCGTGGGCCCGCAGGTGTACATTCCGACCTTGCCGGCCTGCAGGGGTATAAACGTGTCTTTGCTACGGGTGAGCGTGTTGTAAAGTTTGATTTCCATTGCCATTCCATCTGTCGCCACGAGTGGCGAGGAGTAAAGATTTACCGGTCAGTGGGCGATTGGGCGTCAGTCGGTTTTCGCAAGGAGGACCGAAGCCATTACGGCAATGCCCTCACCTCGCCCGACGAAGCCCATTGTTTCGTTGGTCTTGGCCTTTACGGCGACGTCGTCGCTACATTTGCCCAGAAGATCGGCGATGCGGAGCTTGATGGCCTCCTTGTGCGTCCCCAGCTTGGGCGTTTCGGCGAGTATTGTAACATCGCAGTTGACGATGGCAAATCCCTTATCACTGGCCAGTTGAAGGGCCTTGGAAAGGAACAGCGTGCTGTCGGCGTTTTTCCATGCGGGGTCGGTATCGGGGAAGTGCTGTCCGATGTCGGATTGCCCGATTGCTCCAAGTATGGCATCGGTAATGGCATGCAGCACTGCATCGGCGTCGCTGTGCCCGGCGAGCCCAAGGGCGGAGGGAATCTCCACGCCGCCCAGAATGAGCTTGCGATCGGGCGCGAAGCGGTGCGAATCGTATCCGAATCCTGTCCTGTACATGCTGCCAAAATAGTTCAAAACCGTGTCGAGGGCAATAGAAACCATTTGTGAGCCCTGCCAATAGGCTTCAAGTGTAGTCTGACAGCGGCCTGACATGCTGGTCTCCGCGATAGAAAGGAAGGGTTTTCTTGGTGAAGTCTACCCGCATCAGAGCCGATACTGGGATTAAGGCATGTGCGCGGGAGTATGGCTTTTTGCATCAGTCAGTTGGATCAGCGGTCGGTATTGGCTTTCGGTCAGTATTAATCTCGCTGAAAGCTATGGATGTTTTGGCTGTTGGGAAACTGTATTAGATAATGGTTTGTGTGCCAATGGCGTGGAGTTAATGGCACGGGTGTATGGAGATAGTGCACACAGTTGCTATATTGTCTGCAGGAGAAGATGAATGCGAATTCTGATTGCGGAAGATGATCCTGTTTCGAGGCGCGTACTTGATGCCAAGTTGCAGAAATGGGGATATACGACCATTCTTGCCGAAGATGGTCGCGAGGCTTGGGAAATCTTGTGCCGTGAAGATGCTCCCAAGCTTGCCATTCTGGACTGGATGATGCCGGAAATGGACGGACCGGAGGTATGTAGTCGGATTCGCGACAGGGTCGATAAGGACTACGTATACTTAATCCTTCTGACAGCCAAAGGCGGTAAATCCGACGTTATCAGCGGTCTGAACTCCGGGGCCGATGATTACATTACCAAGCCCTTTAACTCGGGTGAGCTTGAGGTGCGTCTCCACGCTGCCAGGCGAATCCTCGATCTGGAATCCAGACTTCTGGATATGACCGAGCAATTGCGAATCCAGGCTACTCATGACGGATTGACGGGTATCTGGAACCGTGCAGCCACCATGGATGTGCTCCATAACGAGACGGCCAGGGCTATGCGCGAGGACACTTGTCTCGGGTTGGTGATGATCGATATTGACAAGTTCAAGAATATTAATGACACATGTGGCCACCAAGTTGGCGATGTGGTATTGCAGGAAGTCGTACGCAGGGTTAACGTGGCAGTTCGGCCGTATGACAGCTTTGGACGTTATGGTGGGGAAGAGTTCATAGTGGTCCTGCCGAGATGTGACAGTACTTTTGCCGCCTATGTTGGCGAGCGGATTCGCGATGCGGTTGCCATAACCCCCATTGTGGTAGATGAAAAGAGATCGCTCAATGTTAGCGTCAGCGTCGGGGTGGCATCGAAAGTGGTCGAACGCGAAGAGGATTCATCGAACCTGCTGATGGCTGCCGACGTTGCGATGTACCGCGCAAAAGAGGCCGGCAGAAACCGTGTCGAGGTCGCAACTGAAGAAGAGATAGCTTGCCATATGGCATAAGTTCTTCGTAACTCTTCATCCATCTGCCGCGCGTTGGGCAGGCCGTGCGATGAAGAGTTGATTCGATAAAGGCGTCGGCCCTTTGAAAAAATATGAAAAAGAGGTGTTGCACAGGGGAGCTTTTAGCATTATTGCAAATCTCGTAAACGTAAGTGTCTATTGTAAATAGCATTGCAACGAAACGCGAAATCGCGAGCGTTGTTCAAAAGACGCAATACACGCAACGTTTTTGGAAGTTTGTTGCGTGTTTCAGGCCGACTGCAAAATTCTGGACCAAATTCGCTGCATCCAAATCCACAGCCGCGGTCAATATGTAGATATATGACAGCGCGCCGGCCGTAGGCCCGCCGCATGTAGGGGCGGACCTATGTGTCCGCCCGGCCGTTTACGCCCTGCCGGGCGGGTCGCCATGAGTTTACATCGGGATCGCCATGGCACCCGGCTTGGCCAATCCCTGACCCGCATGTGACTGGTCAGATCATCTCTCAGCGTCACCTCCAGGCTGCCAAACTCCACGCAAGCGTTCTATGGAACAATTTGCGTCCATAAGGGCATATTTGAAGGATTTTCTGGGAAATATCGGGCAATAGTTTTCGCTATTTCCGGCAAATGACTTGAGAAGTATTTTACTGGTAAGCCTGTATTGACAATACATTAGGTGCCAAGCGGTCTCTTCTGTATAAGCGGGATTGGGGGGAGAAATCTGGTTCTATATGTCGTAAGCTAGGCAAAGTACCCAGATTACCAAAACCCCTCAAGTTTCGCCCTCTTGGATGCCGACATTACCAGTGTTGCCTAAGATACCTAACTTAATATACGGTAGTGAATATACCGAAAGGAACTTCTAATGACTACTTCCGAGCTCTTCAAACAGTATCTCGAACACCTTTTCGCCGGGAAGCGTGCCGGTGCTCGCGAACTCATTAACGGTGCACTGGATCGAGGAGTTGCGGCGGATAAGTTGCTGAAGAACATAATCTGGCCGGCGATGGAGCAGATTGACAAGCTCTACCGTGGCCATCACATTCCAATGATGACCGAGCAGATTTCCACTCGTATTAACAGGATGGTGGCGGACCAGTTGCAGGGTGCGTTGGCGAGGGAGCCTGAGCTTGGCAAGAAGATGATAGTGGTTTGCGGGAATACTGAGAACCACGAGCTTGGTGGTCAGATGCTGGCGGATTTATTCGAGGCCGCCGGTTGGGATGTAACGTTCCTGGGTGCTGGGATTCCACGAGATGAGATACTGACGCTTTGCAGTGAAGTGAAGCCTGACGTTCTGACTGTATACGGTGCGTTGGCTGAAGATATTCCCGGTCTGAGGACAATGATCGAACTGATTCGCGAAGTGGGTGCCTGTGACGAGATGCAGGTGTTGGTAGCAGGTGGGGTGTTTGCACGTGCCGAAGGGTTGTCGCAGGAGATTCGGGCTGACCTGTACGCCAAGGGCGTTGATGAGGCGTTCAAGGTGATCGCGGCCAATCCGGTTCGCGTTGAGATCCCTGACACTCCCGAACCGGGACGCAGGCGAAAACGCGGCAAGGCGGCACCGAAAGCGATCCTGAACACGAGCAAGGCCAAAACCGCTGATTGTGACGAGGTGAAGACAAAGAAGTCTACCGCAGCGTAGAGGTTGTTTGCGGGAAATCCTGAGGCGGACATAATGTAGATATATTCAAGCCGGTCACGTGAAAGAGCGTGGCCGGCTTTTTCTGTAATTAGGGACGGTGCCTTATTTAATTAAATAAGGCACCGTCCCTAATTAACTGATGGGTATATGGGTAATATGCTCAATCTAGAGAAAAAACGCGGTTTGTGCGGGAGAAATGTGCATCTGGGGGATCGGAATCGTAGGTTTTGAGTGGCACTTGATTGGACACTGATTTCCGCCTCGTGGGTATACGCAGGTGGAGGCGTCATCGTGACGCGAGCGGGTCTTGGCATGCTGCCTAGCGAAGAGGACTTGGGATTATGAATGCGGAATTGTTCAAGCAATATGTCGAGCAATTGTGTGCCGGCGACAGGGCTGGAGCACGTGGTCTGGTTTTTGCCGCACAGGACCGGGGAACACCGGCATGTGATTTGCTCAAAATAGTGATCGGGCCGGCAACGGAACAGGTAGCGAAGCTCTACAAGAGCGGGCATATATCCACAGTTGTGGAACACTGCGCTACGCGGATAAATCGCATGGTAGCCCACCAGATGCAGGGCGTGCTGGCACGTCAGCCAAAGTCCGGAAAGCGGATGTTGGTTGCGTGCGTTGGCGACGTGTTCGACGAGATCGGCGGAGAAGTGATGGCTAGTCTACTGGAAGCGAAGGGCTGGACCGTGTGGTGCCCGGGAGCGGAGGCCAGGAAGAAGGATATCGTGAAGCTCGTGGCCGAGACCAAGCCGGAGATCGTGGCGATGTTCGGCGTCAGGTTAGGCAACCAGGAAACGGCCGGGGGGCTGGCCAGAGCGATTCGTTCATGCAAGGCAGCCGCGAAAACCGAGGTGCTTGCAGTGGCTGGTGACGGTTACGATATCGCTGAATTCACGGAGAACGCAGACTGCGATATGTTTGCCCGCGATGTGTGCGATGCGATTGACACTATTGACGCCAAGTACGATGAGTTCGGCGATCCGCTGGATATCGATCCCGACAAGAAGCGCAAACGCCGTCGCAGGCGAGGCGGATTCGTGCTGCGGAAGAACGCGACTGCGCAAGCCACTACGGCGTGAATGGCGATTGTCGCAGATAGCGAACGAAAATGGAGCGAAAGTGGGGGACTGTTCCCAACGACGGGACAGTTCCCGTTCTTGCTACCCTTCGCATGTGGCGGGGACATGTCCGGCTGCGATAGCAGCAGGCCGTGTCTCCTTTTGCGATCAAAGATGCTCAGTCGCACGCACGTGCCACTGCGAAAGAACCAACCACCAATTATGACTCCCGAAAAACGCCGATTTGCGTAGAGGGCAGCAGGCCCCCTCGTTTTTGCCGGCAACCAGCCGATGGGCTGGCAGCTACAGGCCAACGGTTGCGATCACTTCATACTCGATCGGTTCGGCCCCTTCGCTGGGGATCAGCTTGAACTTGATCTTGACCAATTCAGGCCAGTCGGTGAGATCATGACGCGTCCAGAGATCACCAGTGCCCGTAGGAGTTTGCCATGTGGTATCACCGCGGCGCCGGTATTCTATCTGGAAGCTTCCAGCCACAACATTATCGGTGACAACAGCCCAGCGTTGCTTCACATCGGCAATGGTGACAGGTGGATATGTGAGATTCTGTCCAGAAGCAGCGTAGTAGAAAGCTAGGTCTGCTATGAGAGTTCTGATGTCAGTCACGGATTTTATCTGAAGAGACGCAAAATTATCGAGGTTGCAGCAGTCTGACTGATTGGTTAGGTCTTTGCGACTCTTGCTAAGCACCCAGCGGATCCGGCAAAACAGTATGGGATCGCCACTTGTGGGAGCAGTGTCAGCCCCGTTCGTACGTATTCTGTAGACTATTAGTGCTCCATCTCCGACCGTGCCGGCATCTGTGGGGTTGTCGATCCCGTCCATTCTGCTTGGTGTTGGTCCTGCGGTGGTCAGTGCCATCTCATCACCCAGCGTTGCTGTTGCATGCTTCTGCAAATACAGGAATCCCATTTTTGATACGTTGGACAGGTCTGTTCGGATGTGTCTGATGATGGCGGAGGCCATGGTGTTGGCGCGGGCGATATTCTGGGCGCCGTGGACGACGGCGCGTGTGCGTGTGATGATCCCGCCGAAGATCAGTATCATGATGGCCGTGATCGCCACGGCAACCAGCAACTCAAGCAGTGTGAAACCGCGAGCGATTCGCAGGGCGGCGGGGCGATTATGTCGTTTCATGTTAAACATGTGTTTGCTGTTCTCCAACACAGTGTCTTTCGATTATCGGATGTCAGATATCAAAAATGCGATTCTTCGTTTCGGTCGGGCCATCACTCTCGCCCGCAAAGCAGCCCGGTATGCAGGTTGAGTGGCAGTACCTGGCCATATTCGTTCAGGTAATCGGCGCGGTCACCAGTAGTCTTGAGTTCGTTAAGGTCGAAAAGGGTGAACATTGTTACTGCATTCTTGCCGGTGGCGAGGCCATGGTTCCACAGATAGGCATCGGTGTTGCCGCTATCGAACGTACCTGAACCTGCCGTGGGGGTGTCTGTGGGGCTGTTCGGATTAAAGGGAATAGCGTCGGTTGTTGGTTCGCCGGTCGGCGTGAAGGCAGCTGTAAGGGTGCAGAAAACAGGGATATTAGCATCGGTTACGTTGCTGTAAGTTCCATAGGTTCCACCAGTGGCGGCGGTAGCGTCAAAGTATGTTGTCAGTTCACCCAACGCCATGGCGCCAGGCATTTGTCGCGGGGCGAAACCTTCTGCAATGTCAAACAAGGGGTTTGTGGCGTCGCCGTTTGAAATTACTATCGATGCGAAGCAGTAGCCGTGCTTGCTTGACGGGACGTTGTTGTGAGTGGCTGCAATTTGCGTGTGTACTCCGGCCGGGACGCCTTCGGTTACTGCCAGTGACCGGGCCATTGCGAGTTGGGCGGAGATCAGGTTATATGCCTGCGCATCCGAGCCGGATCGCATGAGAACGGAGATGCTGGGAATAGCGATGGCGGCCAGTATTGCCATGATCGCGAAGACCACGAGAAGCTCTATGAGGGTAAAACCCTTCGCAGCCGCCCGCACGCGGGAATCCCCGCCGAAGACCTGTGAGTCAGGATGTATGGTGGACATCTTTGTCATCATTATCTCTCGCCACTGGGGGTTATCTGTCATCGGAGCGAACATTGTTGGCCTCGGCGGCTTTGGTGTCGTCGTCGGTGGCGTTATTGAAGTTCTCCGTGTCCGCTATGCCAAACAAGCCGTCTTCACCTGCTGAGATCAGTACAGGGGTTGCGCTGCCCTCGGTGTAGAAATACCATATCTGAGGCTCGTCCATGTTGGTTATGGGCTTGGTAACGTAAGCATCATGCAGTTCCCATGATGCGCCAGCACCCCTCTTGAGGGTGTTTTCAGGCAACTGGGAGAGCATATCCTTGATGGTAGAGTTGCCGCAGGTCATGAGGGTTTTAAGCATGTTTGACGTCTTGTTAGTTTCTTTCGCAAGTACTCGGTCGAAGAAGAGGGGAGTTGATCCATATTGCGGTAACGGCGAGCAGTCTTCGGCCGGATACTTTCCGTACTCGTCAAAGTATCTATCCAACGCTGCGCGGACTATTTGCATTGTGTTGAGCGTTTCGGTGCGCTTGGCGTTGGCGGAAATACGCCCTGAGACTCCCACAACCAGCATAATAAGTATCGCGAGGATTCCGATGACCGCAAGCATCTCCACCAGAGTAAAGGCTGTTTTGGTGCGTGGGTGAGTGTCGCCACCGCAGACGCCGCCATGATAGCGGCCGAGGCTTGGGTGTTTCGTGTTGATGTTCTGAGAAATCATAAGCGTCAGTCCTTCGCAGAGAAGTTAGTCACGTCATCGCCGGCAGGATCATAGCGGTCTTCGTCGCCGGTGTCTTCGTTGTTGATCGTGCTCCACTTCTTATCTTCGCCAGTGGAAATGATGATGAAATCATTTCTGTATAGCTCAATGTCGTCGCCTGTCTCTTTGCCTTTGGAGGCATAGAGGAATACATCCTTTGCCGCGGCATTATTCCAATCGCCTTCATTTGACTCCGCTGCCGGGTTGTCATGTTCGACACTACCATCAAGCACTGTAACGTCATGGTAGCTGCCATCGAAGTAGTCATCGCCTCGACCCGAAGAGTTATTGTCGTTGTACCTGAAGTACCAGATGATGTTTCCGAACGCATCGACGAACATGCGAATATCGCTATGTGTCGTGCCGTCTATCTCGACTTGGTCAACATAATCTATGCTCTCGGCACCTCCCCACGGCCCGTAGACCTTGCCACGTTTTACGAGACGGTAGCCGTCACCATCTTTGCCGTCTCCACCGGAGAAGCTGCCATTCGTGTAGGTACCCTCGTCTGCGTATCCCACGAGGGCTCGTGCAATGTTGAGATTCGTATTACCGGGGGAGGGATATTTCTTATGTTCCTGATAGTACATCTTCACGGCTTGGTCTATCTGGTTGATGGTCGATTGTGATGCGGAGGTCCTGGCGGCCGCCAGGGCGTACATTACCGATACGCTGCCGAGTGACATCAGGATAACGAGTATCGAGATAACCACGAGCAGTTCGATCAGTGTAAAACCGCTTCGGGCGGCCGGGCGTATTTTAATTCTGTTTGCCATGAGTTTTCTCACGTTTTACTGTCTGGCGTTATTGCGTTCTTACCGTTCTTACCGTCGTTACCGATCAGTCCGGCGAGGTCTGTTCCAATCCGACCAGTCCAGAGCGAATCCGAGCACTAGTTCTTTGTACCGGCGAAACTGATGGGTGTTAAGTCTTCATAAGTTCTTGCCTGCTCCCGATATACATCGGGACTGCTGGCAGGTTGCCATCGGTCATTATTCGTGGGACAGAGCACTAGTTACCCCATAGTAGTGAGCATGGTAACCATGGGCATGAACAGTGCGATAACAATGAATGCC
The DNA here is from genome assembly GCA_965369385.1 of uncultured Phycisphaerales bacterium. Lineage (GTDB taxonomy): Bacteria > Planctomycetota > Phycisphaerae > SM23-33 > SM23-33 > CBDUQP01. The sequence continues at coordinate 1,373 of CBDUQP010000041.1, read as the reverse complement.
ACGATTCCGCCCAACGTTACGATCATGACCGGTTCCATGATTGATGTCAGGCCTTCGACCAGGCCCTCGACTTCGCCTTCGTAGGTGTCTGCGACCTTGTTAAGCATCTGGTCAAGTTCGCCGGTTTCCTCGCCGACGTCGATCATATTCACAACCATCGGTTCGACAATTCTTGTTTGCCTGAGCGGCTGGGCGAAGCTTTCGCCCTCGCGGATGGCGTTATGGACTTTCAGCAGGGCCTTTGAGAACACGAGGTTACCTGCGGTTTCGCGGGTGATGTTGATAGCTTCGAGGATGGGGACACCGGCTGTCAACAGCGTTCCAAGCGTTCTGGCAAAACGTGCCACGGACGATTTGGACACGATAGCCCCAATATAGGGGATATTCAGCATGAATTTGTCCAAGCCATACGCGCCGGTTTCGCTCATTCGAATCAGCTTTAACATCATGAACAGCAAGAGGGGCGAGCCTATGACGACCAGCCATCCACCACTGGATATCCAGCCACTGAGCCAGAGCAGTGCTTGCGTGGATACGGGCAATTCGCCACCCATGTCTTTGAAGATGGTTTGGAACTTGGGCACTACCAGCCATAGCAAGCCAGTTACAATCAGCATCGCGAATATGACGACGGTGACCGGGTAGATCATCGCGCCCTTGACCTTGCGTTTCAGTTCCTGGGACTTCTCCATGAACAATGCAAGGCGATGGAGAATGACATCGAGCACACCACCGAGTTCACCTGCCCGCACCATGTTGGTATAGAGCTTGTCGAACGCACGCGGATGGCGTTTCATGGCGTCAGAAAGCATGGAGCCTTCGGTGACGTCTTCCTTAACCAGGCGGATGGCTACACGCATGGTGCCGGGCTTCTGCTGCTCTTCGAGAATGTCCAGGCTTCGCACGATCGGAAGTCCAGCGTCCACCAGTGTGGATAACTGGCGAGTGAACTGGGTGAGCAGTTTGAGCGGAATCTTGCCCACTGACCTGCGCCTTGGGCCCGCACTTTGACCGCCGCCTGCCTGCTTCCTTGCGCCTGCCTTTGCGCCGGCCTTCTCCTTGAGCTTGGTTGGGTAGTGACCCTGGGCGCGAATCTTGTTCTGCGCTTCGTCTCTGCTGGTAGCATCGACGGTGCCCTTGACAGGTTGGCCGACACTGTTCAGTGCTTCGTATACGAATGTAGGCATGGCAATCTCCTCCGGCCTGCTGACCAACGGCCGGTTATTTTACGCAACTAACGCTCTGTGCTTTCATACGATCATGTCTGTCCGCTGTGGCGGCCAGGGTGTACTGTTTGACATCTTTGCTTCAACGTATATCAATTTTTTACGCGGCGTAACTAACGGGTTGTGTGTTCATAGGGTTATGTCTGT
>CBDUQP010000040.1:0-25122 GCA_965369385.1 uncultured Phycisphaerales bacterium | reverse complement strand
CGCAACAAACTTCCAAAAGCGTTGCGTATTTTGCGTGTTTTGGACAACGCTCGCGATTGTGAGTTTTGGTGCAATCACAATCAAAATAGATACTTACGCTTACGAAATTTGCGGTAATGCGAAAAACTCGTTTGTGCAACGGCTCTTTTTCATATTTTTTCAATTCTTTCAACAAAGGGCCGACGCTTTTGTCGAATCATTATCAACTCCTCACGCTGCCTGCCCGAAGCGTTGCGGCTGGATGCTGGATGAAGAGTTGGAGAAAACGATTGACAACGATTCTAAGCGTGTTAGAATTTCTGGCGTGATGATGAATACAAAGGTCAAATTGTTCTGCCTGATTGCCCCAGCGGCCCAAGCCACAGCCACGGCTACGGCTACGGGCGCGTCTGCGGTGCGTTCCTGCTCTCGCCAGCACCGCCACTATTTCCATACCAAGGGAAGTGGGCTACCGAACGCTTGATCGAGGTCGTATACAAAAAGCAAAAATTAGCCTGCTTCCCCGGAAGCGGGCTTTTTTTATGTCTTCGCGACAGGTCGGCATAAACCCAGATGAGATAGTTTGATCGCATTTATTGATTGCCAGAGTGCAGTGGAGAGTGGGTTGTGAGTGAGCAAGTGAATAGACAAAAATCCCGGCTGCGGGCTGTGCTGCTGGATTTCTACGGTACGGTCGTAGTCGAGGATGACGATTACGCGGCGGAAGTTATTTCGCGCGTCGCCGCCGCTTCGGGCGCAAGTGAGCAAGACGTGGCAGCTTACTGGCGTGCGGCCTTCAAGCGTATGTGTGAAGCCAGTTATGGCGAGGCTTACCGTCTTCAGCGAGATATCGAGTGGGCGGGTATCGAGGAGATCCTCAGTCACTTTGACGCCGATCTGGAAGTGAAGCCTTTGTGGGAGATCATGGAGACGCATGTGTCCACGGCCCCGATGTTTGCCGACTCCCGGGCCGCTCTGGAGCAGATAGACCTGCCGATATGCGTGGTATCGAACATAGACAACCGCGAGCTCGAATCGGCCATGAAAACACATGGTTTATCGTTTGAGACGGTAGTGACCAGCGAGGATTGTCGCGCTTACAAACCGCGAGCGGAGATTTTTGTGAAGGCAATCGAAATACTTGGCATGGAGCGGGATGAAGTGCTCATGGTGGGCGATTCGTGGGATAGTGATGTGCGGGGCGCCAATGCTTTAGGAATACCCGTGCTGTGGATGAACAGGAAGAATCGTCCGCGAAGAGCTGACGGAAGTCCTGATTTTGAATCGAGAGATTTGGGCGGACTGGTTGATGTTCTGAACAGGTCATTTGGGTGATGCGAGAATACATGATGCGTGCGGGCACGTTAATAGAAGCGTGCGGCCAGCCGCCCGGAGAGCGATGCATGAGATATAACGCAATAATATTCGATTTGTTCGGAACGCTGGTGGATAACGCGCCGGGACGCTACTGGGCTGCGTTGCAGGCCGAGGGCGTGCTGGAAGAGCTTGACGGGTGCGTGGTTGAGGAATTTGAGCGTGTCTGGAGCAGTGACGATGCGTTCACGATGCGGATGCTGGGAATTCACCGGACGCCCTACGATAGCGTCAGGCACGTTTGCGAGCAGATGGGCCTGGACGCGGATGACGCTATCCTGTTGCGGGCAGCCGAGATCCGGATGGATTACTGCAGAAGCCTGCTCCTTCCGCGACAGGGCGTGATGGAGACTTTGCGGCAGATCAAGAGTGCTGGCGTCGGGTTGGGGCTTATGAGTGTAGCCTCCTGCGAGATACCTGAGTTGTGGCAGGATACCGAGATGGCCGAACTGTTCGATCAGGCTGTCTTCTCATCAATAGTCGGAATGACCAAGTCTGAGCCCAGGTTCTATGAGATCACATGCGAACGCCTGCATGTTAAGCCCAATCGTTGTCTGTATGTGGGAGATGGAGCCGGCCGCGAGCTTACCGGTGCGAAGAATGCGGGCATGGACGCGGTGCTGATGTGCGATCCTCACGAGGAAGGCTTGGTGATGCAACGGGAGGAGGCCCGCAAGTGGGACGGTCCGCGAATAAGCGAGCTGGGACAAGTGTTGGAGCTGGTTATCGAGCGGCAGGAGGCGGCTCTTTCGTCAGAGGCTGTCGCTATGTTCTCTGGGGGAGGGAACGTATGAAGTTGGTATAGGTTGCTCGAAGGTCCCGTGTTTTTCAGCCTATGAAAAGGGAATATGGTCGAATCCAAAAAAATATCGAAACAATTCTGTTTACAGAGTTGACATATATTATGGGCAGCTTATGATGCCGGCGCTATGATGACTACGAGTGGTGACATTATGAATGCTTCTTCACAGAATATTACAGTAGCAGAGTCCCTGTGCAACTTCCCGACGCGCGATCCAAGAAGCGATGTCGGCTGCTGCCGCGGGTCTGGAGACCTTTGACTGAAAGCTTCACAATCAGCCAGTTCTCCAAACCCGCCCAAACGAGCGGGTTTTTTTGTGGGATGGTCGAGATGGATTCCGGCGGATGGCGATATGAAAGACAACCTTACATTGATAGAGCCTTGCGAGGAGATGCGTGACGAGTTCGCGGCGTTTGCCGCAGCGTTCGCAGATGTGGGTGAAGACGGTATTCCGGGTGCGGGCGGTGTGAGTGTCGACAGTTTTGATGAATCACTGCTGCGAGCTTGCCAGCATGCACGCGGCGAGAATGTCGGTGAGCGTGTTCCGGCGAGCACCCACTGGTTGGTTCGTGATGGTGAGATCATCGGCACATGTAATCTTCGCTATGAGCTGAATGACATGTTTCGGGAGTCTGGCGGTCATGTTGGGTATTCCGTACGGCCGGGCGAGCGATGCAAAGGATATGGAACGTGGATGCTGCGTTGGATGCTGGACAGGGCTCGGGAATTGGGAATCAGCAGAGCCATGGTGACGTGCGATCAGAACAATCTGGCATCTGCGGGTGTCATAGAGAGAAATGGCGGAGTTCTCGAATACGAAGGGCCGGTTTCCGCCCACGATGGGATTTTGAAGAGATATTGGATCGAACTTTGACTAATGGGTAGGAGTGTCAGATGACACTGGATTGTGTAGGGGAACTGAAATGTATATGGAATTTCTTAATATATCGGAACAGGCGGTCTTTGAGACAAGCCTTGATGCCCTTGTGACCAGAGCGATCGTTGCTTTGGAGTGCGAGGGGAAATACGTGTTCGTCCACGACGATTCGAAGAATCGTTGGACGCTCCCCGGCGGGAAGCCCAAGTGGGGCGAGACCCCGCGCCAGTGCCTGGACCGCGAGATTGCCTGCGGCGTAACAGGGCGGCCGGGTGAACTGCAGTTCAAAGGACTGATGAAGTTCAGGCCAGCCCCAACCGAGCTCACGGAGTTCGGTGCACTGTACACTGGCAGCGTTGGCGACGTCAGTGATGTTGGCAGCTTTGAAGCCGAAGAATGCACAGGCGAGAAAGGGCACATCGTCCTTTGGGACCTGGCGACCGACATCGGCGATGTTGCCGAAATGGACAGAGAGCTGGTTGCATACGCTTAACAGCTATCGCAGCCGGAAATGAATTCGTGCCAGCGGCCCGTGCACATATCGTTTTTGACGACAGTGCACGGGCCGCGTTGCGTTTTTCGAGGGGGATGGGGCAAACTGCTCGCTACCAGGTGTTCAGCGGGACAACTCTGACTATTTCATCGAGCGTGGTTACGCCGGTAGCCACTTTGCGCAGGCCGCTTTCCAGCAGTGTTCGCATTCCGCCGCGTTCGGCTGCGTCGGATATCTGTAAGATGGACCCTTTCGACGTTACGAGCTGTCGCATTTCGGTGTTCATCGTGAGTATCTCAAACAGGCCGGTCATGCCGTGGTAGCCCGTGCCCTGACACTCATGACAGCCGACAGGTTCAAAGAATTGTGGCGAACCGACCGACGCGAATACTTCTTCTGCTTCAACATGCGGCAGTTTGTAGTCCGGTGGTGGATCAGTGGGGCGTTTGCATTTGTCACACAGTTTTCGCACAAGGCGCTGGGCCACGATGCCTGCAAGTGAACTGCTCGCGAGGAACGGCGCAACGCCGATGTCGAGCATTCGCACTATGACCGAGGGTGCATCGTTGGTGTGCATTGTGCTGAGCGTGAGGTGCCCGGTGAGCGAGCAGGCCACGCACGCTTCCATTGTCTCAAGATCGCGAATCTCACCGACCATGATGATGTTCGGAGCTTGGCGAAGCACGTGCTTGAGCGCCTTTGCGAAGCCAAGCCCCTTGGCTGGGTCTATCTGTATCTGTGACATGCCTTCGATCGCAAGCTCGACGGGGTCTTCGATGGTGATGATGGATACTTCTGGTTTACGGATCGCCGTAAGCATCGAGTAGAGCGTGGTTGTCTTCCCTTGCCCGGTGGGTCCGGTGACAATAATCAGGCCGTTGGGCAGTCTGTAGAGTGCTTCTATGGCGGCTGTGTCGGATTCATCCAGTCCAAGGTTGTCCAAGCCCATTACTATATTCGACAGCTCACGCCTGAGTATCTTCATGACTGCTCGCTCGCCGTGGATTGTGGGAATCACTGAAGTGCGGATATCCATCTTCTCATCGTCCATTGTGAAGACAGTTCGCCCATCTTGCGGCATTGACTGCTCGTCGGTGTCCATGGCGGCGCACTTTTTGATGCGATTAATGAGTGCAGGGAATAGTCCCGCTGCCAGTGGCTGGGTATCGTGCAGGACGCCGTCCACACGGTATCTCACCCTGCCGATGCCGTCTTCGGTGGGCTCAATATGTATGTCGGTTGCTCTCTCCTTGACTGCCAGAGACACCAGCTCGTTGTATCGAAGATCCTCCGGTGATTCTTGGGGGGGCAGGGCGGCTTCGACAGTTGTCTCATAACTTCTGTCGAAATCAGCCCCAAGCATGTTCAGCAGTTGGTTGCGAAGTTCATCCGGGTCGCATCCGGTATTGATGATGGCCTGGGCGGCCAGCCCGTCGCGCTCGTGGAGGAGGCCTAGCAGGATGTGCTGGGTGCCCACCATGTCGTCACCGAGATTCCTCGCTTCGGCTATGGCGGCTTCGATGATATTCTTGGTTCGATTGGTTTGCGGCAGTGTGCCGGGAGCTACGGGATCCGGGCCGGGCACTACCAGCTTGCTGATCTGGTCTTTCGCGACTTCTTCTGTGATCCCAGCGTCTTCAAGTGCGTTCGCTGCCGGGCCCTGGCCTTTTGCCACCAGGGCTAGCAGGATATGTTCGGTGCCCAAATACTCGTGGTTCAGCGTCCTCGCTTCGTCGTTCGCATGGTCCATGACCTCGCGAGCGTCTTTCGTGAATTGCTCATACATGATATCTCCTTCGGATTGGTCGCTCTGTTGATTCGTACGTGCGTGGCGTTCAATATCAGGCTACACCCTCAAATGGGGTATTTGCTCTGGCTGCCCGGCTCGCCGTGTTTTGGCGACGGTACTGAACTTCACGCGTGCGAATCCACTCGATGAGCTTCTCGCGGCGCACTCGAATCTGGCCTCCCAGTTCGAATGCGGGTAGCTGCGAGGCGACTTCGCCCATCTCGCTGTCCGATATTTGCAGGAACTCAGCCACCTGGCCGAGCGTCATGATATCTTGTCGTTTTTGCGGACGGGTGACCTCCGACAGCGCTTTGCGCGTCGCGAGTATCGCCGCCGCTGACGGTTTACGTCTTGCAGTGGCCCCCAGTACGCTATCAATGTCCCCGATAGCCTCGAGTCTTTGCTTGCAGTCTTCGCAGTTATGCAGGTGCTGGCGGATCTCGTTAATCCTTTCAGCATCCATATCGCCGGCCGCAAAGGCCGCTATGTCCTCGTAGGTTATCTTGCAGGTCATTGATTACTCCTGATGGAGTCGCCTGAGCTTCTGCGCGACCGCGGCGCGAGCCCTGTGGATAAGCGTCTTGATCGTATTGATCGGCATATCCATTGAATCAGCGATCTCTTGGTAGGCCATGTGTTCAAAACTGTACAAAGCCAGCGCTTCTCGTTGACGGTCCGGCAGTTCAGCGACGGCATTCCGTACAAGCACGGCGCGTTCGTCCTGTTCCACCATTTCTGCCGGTGTGGGGTCATCGTTGGCAGGTTCAACAAGTTCTAACTGGCTCGACGTCATTGCAGCACGTCTGGACCGCCTGGCCTCAATGCGGTTCAGACTACGATTGCGGGTTATCCGCATCAGCCACGGGCGGAACCGTTCCGGCCCTCGGTAGCTGTCGGCGTTTCTGGCCACTGCGAGAAACACCTCCTGCAAAGTGTCCTCCGCATCGCTGTCGCTGCGGAGCATCATCCTTGCAAAGTTGTACACGGAGTCATAGTGACGATCGAAAAGCGCATCGAAAGCGTCTGCGTCCCCTTCGCAGTACAGTCGTACCAAATCATCATCTGATATGTGATTCATGCGCTGTTCCGTGCCTGCCCGACTCGCTTGCGAGGCATATGCGTGTGGACTTCATGCAGATTGTTCTGCAAGAGCCCGGTGCGTAACATCTTGTGTTACGCCACGCCGTCGCCTGAAGCCTTCGGGGCTTACTATTCCAACCGTGTTTCCATCCTACAAGACAAACACCCCGTGGCAATTGTTTCATCTTGAATCATTATTGCCTGGTGGGAACGAGGAAATTCTGAAATGCCGGGGAGATGCAGAAACCCCCGGGCCGCGACAAGAACGCAAATAATGGGGAATCTGGTACGGAGATAAGGAGATAAGTGTCGTATTAGTAAGCTATTGAGCGCAAGAGTGTGGAATTGTCGGCCTCCGGCACGGGCAAGGCCCGTGCCGGAAAACAAGTGACATATTTTCTGCTACGCTCTGGCGATTTCTTCTGCGACCAGATCGCCCATTTTCTCGCAGCCGACCTGCGTGCAGCCGTCTGCCATGATGTCTATCGTGCGATATCCATCATCGATCACCTTCAACGCCGCTGTGCGGACGGCGCTGGCTTCGGTGGGCAGGCCCAGGCCGAACTCCAGCAGCATTTCGATGGTGAGGATAGACGCTATCGGGTTGGCGAGGTCCTTGCCCATGATATCCGGAGCGGAACCGTGAGCAGGCTCGAACAGGCCGACTTTGCCGCCGATGCAGGCCGTGGGCAGCATGCCCAGCGAACCGGCCAGCACGCCGCACAGGTCGGAGATGATGTCTCCGAATAGGTTACCGGTCACGATCACGTCAAAATCTTCCGGCCGCTTGATCAGAATCGGGCATGCGGAATCCACGAGCTGATGCTTGAGCGTGACGTCCGGATAACGCTTGGCTACTTCATTGACGGTCTCGCGCCACAGCAGGGAGGTCGCCAGGATGTTTGCCTTGTCGATGGAGCAGACACTCTTGCGGCGTTCGAGTGATGCCTTGAACGCAAGGTCTGCAATGCGATCTACTTCGGAGACGGTGTATTGCATGGTGTCGAAGGCCTGGGTTTCGCCGTTCACTTGACGCCTGCCGCGCTGGCCGCCCATGTAGATGCCACTGTTCAGCTCGCGGAAGATCAGGATGTCAACGGGATGAACGCCTTCGGCGGCCATGCATGGTGGCAGCCAGATGGGGCGGAGGTTGGCGAAGTTGCCTTCTCGCAGGGTCAGCAGGGCGGCACGTTCGGGGCGTTCTTCCTGCGGGAGGGTCTCGTCGCGGTCGGGCAAGCCAACTGCGCCCAGGAAGATAGCGTCATGCTGAAGACATTCTTCTCGCACGAATTGGGGCAAGGCTTCACCGTGGGCATCTATCGCGGCCCATCCGACGGGCAGTTCGGTAGTGGTGAACGTATGTCCAAACTTGCTGCCGACGGCCATCAATACTTTGACGGCTTGGTCGGAGATTTCCTTGCCGATACCATCACCGGGCAGGATTGCGATTCTCATTGGTCAACTCCAAGGGTGATGCAAAAGGTGCAAAAAAGTGCGAACACGTCCGGAAACGTCAGAGTCCAAAGAGTCCGGAAACGAAAGGCGGAAAGGATAGCACCCGGCGAGCAACAAGGCAAGCCCGCTGAGCTGAACATCTGGGTCAATTGGGCCTCATGTGAGAAGACGACAGGCCATTGCTCTGATCGGTCGGTGGCCCGCGTCGCGGCTGGATTCGGGGATCACCCGTCTTCTTTGGGTAATTCCCCAGAGACATTCTGCTGCTTTCACACAGTTTCTATCTCGCGGAGCAATGGATGGTAACTGCTGGTATTGCAATTCGTTACTTGCAGGGCGCAGGTGAGGAAAGCTGGTGAATCTGCCTCTTGGGGGGAATTGCTCTTGAAAAATTCAAGCCAATAGGATACTATTCCGATCAGAGTAGTAGGGTATTGTGATTGGGAGATCATTATGAGTGTTTCGCAGAAATGTCAATATGCGTTGAGGTCGGTGTTCGAGTTGTCTGACGGATACGGAAGGGGCCCGCTTTCGGTATCGAGCATTGCTAAGGTCCAGGCGATACCGCTGCGGTTTCTCGAGTTGATTCTGGGCGAGCTGCGGCAGGGCGGATATGTGGAGTCCAGGCGTGGGTCGCGCGGAGGATATATTCTGACGAGATCTCCGTCGCAACTGAACGTTGGCGAGATCATATCGTTTGTTGACGGTCCGATCGGTCCGGTGGGATGTGTGTCTACGGGCGACACTGCCGGCTGTCCGCTGTATGGCGACTGTGTGTTCATGGGAATGTGGACTCGCGCGAGAGATGCGGTGGCAAACGTCTACGAGAAGACAACATTCCAGAGCCTGGTTGATGAGGATCGGATCAGGCGAGTGAAGTATGTGCCCGACTACGCCATCTGATCTGGTGCTGCTGTCGGTCTGATGGCCAGCGAGCCGGGGAGTTCAATCGTGGAATCTCATCTGAGAACTGTGGCGAAATCGCTGACGTGGCGCGTGGCTGCTTTTGGTATCACCACGAGTGTCGCTTGGCTCATTTGCGGCCGCATGGAAGTCGGTCTGAGTATTGGGGCTGTCGATACCGTAATCAAACTGTTTGCCTACTACACGCACGAACGCGCGTGGCTGAAGGTGCCTTTCGGGCGGATGACATCGCCCGAATATGAAATATAGAAGGACTAGCGGATATGGAAGATGTGAACGAACTATTCCCGTGCAAGCAGCTTCCGGCCGATGCGGGCCAGCAGAAGTTGATTGGCCTGTACGAGCAGGCCACCGACGGGGTGTGGTTGCAGCGGGTGAAGGTGCCTGCCGGCAGGCTGTCGGCGGCGCAGTGGCGGCGTCTTGCCTCGGTCGCAGAGAGTTTCTCGTCGTCAACGCCACTGCACCTGACGACTCGCCAGGATATCGAGATTCACAAACTGGTCCCAGGCGATATCCCGCTGTTGCAGAGGGGGCTGGCAATCGCAGGGATGACTTGCTTCCAAGCAGCAGGCGATACGTTTCGAAACACTACAGTGTGCACATGCTCCGGGACCGCTGGCCATGCGGATCTGGCGCCACTCGCAAGCGCGATCGAGCAAACGCTGGCCGGGCTCGACGGGGTGTATGCCCTTCCCCGCAAATTCAAGATATCGCTGTCATGCAGCCGCGATTGCGGCCAGCCGTGGATCAACGATCTGGGCTTCGTATTCAAGCATCGCGACGGGCAGGTTGGCTTTGAGGTGATTGGCGCCGGTTCGTTGGGCGCAAAACCCGCCACCGGCATTCTGCTCTATGAATGGATAGATGCCGAACATATTTTGGCGATGACGCAGGCTGCGGTGAAGGTATTTGCTTTGCATGGTGATCGTGAGAACCGGCGCAAGGCGAGGTTGCGACATGTTCGCGAGCGTCTTGGTGACGAGCAGTTCGCTGCGCTGCTCGACGAAGCATTTGCGGCGGCCTTGTCGCAGCGGGACTGGCCGCCCGTCAGCCTTCCGGCCGGCGACGATGGTCTGACAGAAAGCCTGACGCTCAATTTCGCTAATGGTGATGTTTCGCCCAACCAGGCGCGAGCGCTGGCGGATATTGCATCCAGTGAAGGATTCGCGGTTCGCATAGCGAATCAACATCGCATCGTGGTGTTCGGGCCGGTTGGCGGCAAACTGGCCGAGATGCCGACGCGATATCCGATGCTTGCGACGGCTGCGGCGCTGAAGGTGTCGGTGGTGGCGTGTCCGGGCAAGCGATGGTGCAGGCATGCGATCGCGCACACGAATGAACTGGCAGATACCATTCGCGAGCAATGCGCGGATGTGTTGCCGGAAGGTTCCACTGTGTGCATTTCGGGATGTCCCAACGGGTGTTCGCATCCGGCGGTGGCGGACTTTGGCCTGACCGGCAGGATCGCGACGATTGATGGTGAGAAGACCGAAGTGTTTGATCTGATGGCCGGCGGTGGAATGGGGCATGACGCTCGTCTGGCTCAGAAACTAGCGGAGAAGTTGACGGTTGATCAGGTCATCGCGGAAATTCGACGAATAGCCGGCTCGGCGCCAGTGCAGCGTGCCGGCAAGTTGGAGGCAGAAACATGAATGAGATCATCGAAGCAATAGTATCAGAGACACAATCGTTGTCGACCGAGGACTTCCTACAAGCCATCGCGAATCGATTCGGCCAGCGTATCGCGCTCGCATCCAGCATGAGTTGCGAGGATCAGGTTCTCACGGACATGATATCTCGTCTAGGTTGCGACATTGGCGTGTTCACCATCGATACCGGCAGATTGCCCCAGAGCACATATGATCTCATCGATGCCACACGCAACAAGTATGACCTGAAGATACAAGTGCTCTTTCCCGACCGCGAGCAAGTTGAACACATGGTCTGGGCCAACGGCATGAATCTGTTTCACCACAGCGTGGAGGCACGCAAAATGTGCTGTTACGCGAGAAAGGTAGTACCTCTGCAACGAAAGCTGGCAACCTTGGACGCGTGGGTGACAGGGCTCCGTCGCCAGCAGGCTGTTACCCGCAGCGACATATGCCGCGCAGAGTGGGATGAGGCAAACGAATTGGTCAAGCTCAATCCACTGGCCGACTGGACCACGGATCAAGTGTGGAAATATATCCACGACAACGACGTGCCCTATAACGAACTCCATGACCAGGGCTATCCGAGCATAGGTTGTGCCCCCTGCACGCGAGCCGTGGAGCCGGGGCAGGATATTCGTGCCGGGCGGTGGTGGTGGGAAGAGCCCGAGCACAAGGAATGCGGCCTGCATGTTGTGGATGGCCGACTCGTACGCTCAGGAGGTGACAGCAATGAATCATCTTGACGAACTAGAAGCACAAAGCGTCTTCATACTCCGCGAGGCATATCGCGAGTTCAAGCAGCTTGTGATGCTATGGTCGATCGGCAAGGACAGCACCGTGCTGCTGTGGCTGGCGCGGAAGGCGTTCTTTGGGCACGTGCCCATCCCGCTGATGCATATAGATACCGCCCACAAGATTCCGGCGATGATCGAGTATCGCGACCGTGTGGCGCTAGAGTGGAAGCTGAACATGCTTGTCGGCCAGCACACCGAAGCGCTGGCCAGCGGCAACACGTTTCCCGCCGGCAAGTGCAGCCGTATTGATTGCTGCAAGGCGCTCAAGAGCGAAGCCCTCAAGCACACGCTCTCCGGCGAATGGCCGAGGGCTGTACTGAATCATGAATCGGGCAAATACGAGCAGGTCGAAAATGCCGAGCCGTTCACCGGCGTTATCGTCGGCGTGCGTGCGGATGAAGAAGGCAGCCGCTCCAAGGAGCGATATTTCTCCCCGCGAGATCAGCACAATGACTGGGACGTGGGCGATCAGCCGCCAGAACTGTGGAACCAGTTCAAGACCGATTTCGCGCCCGGAACGCACATTCGGGTTCATCCCCTGCTGGACTGGACCGAGCTGAATATCTGGGAGTATATCGAGCGGGAGAATATCCCGATTATCGATTTGTACTTCGACAATGGAAGCGGCAAGCGGTATCGCTCGCTGGGATGCGCACCGTGCACAAGCCCGGTCGATTCGGACGCGAAGAATGTGGGTGATATCATTGCCGAGCTGCGAAGCGGCAAGTTCTCGAATATCGCCGAAAGGTCCGGCCGTGAGCAGGACAAGGAAGACGGACAGGGCCTCGAAACGCTTCGGCGTGACGGATACATGTAGCGCTCGGTTCCAGTGGTAATGCTGGAAGATCCCTGGCCGCTGCTGCGGCCAGACACGGACTTTGCGGGTCTTCCAATCCATAGTTGCGCCGGGAAGAGAAGTAATGGATGCAGAGGAGAGTGACAGATGACCTCCATAGATATAGACACGAGCACAGATATGAATACAAATACCGTCGAGCAGGCCGCCGACGCTCGCGAGCAGATGAGTATTGTGGTGATCGGGCATGTGGACCACGGCAAGAGCACAGTCATCGGGCGGCTTCTTGCCGACACCGGCAGCCTGCCCGAGGGCAAGCTGGAATCTGTAAGGCAGCAGTGCCGCCAGAACGCACGCCCCTTCGAATACGCGTTTCTGCTTGACGCCCTGAAGGATGAACAGTCGCAGGGCATCACGATAGATTCCGCGAGATGCTTCTTCAAGTCGGAGCAGCGTGAGTACATCATCATCGACGCGCCGGGACACATTGAGTTCCTCAAGAACATGATCTCAGGCGCAGCCCGAGCAGAAGCAGGCTTGCTCGTGATTGATGCCAAAGAGGGCGTCCAGGAAAACTCCCGCCGTCATGGGTACCTGGTTAGCATGCTGGGGATTCGTCAACTGGCGGTATGCGTCAACAAGATGGATCTCGTCGGACACGACCAGGCGATATTCGAAGCGATTCGCCAAGAGTATACCGCGTTCCTTCGCCAGGTGGGTATCGAGCCGGCTGCGTTCATTCCGATCAGTGCACGTGATGGCGATAACATCGCCAGTTCATCCGAGGCGATGTCGTGGTATGACGGCCCGAACGTTCTTCAAATGCTGGACGGCTTCCGGAAAGAACCGCGGCCGATCGATCAGCCGCTGAGATTTCCGGTTCAGGATATCTACAAGTTCACCGCAGAGGGCGATGATCGCCGAATCGTGGCTGGGCGCGTAGAAACCGGCAGCGTAAGCGTGGGCGATGATGTCATCTTCCTGCCTTCAGGCAAGCGCAGCCGGGTCGCTAGCATTGAGCAGTTCAACGCGCCCGCCGCCAGCTGCGCGGTTGCGGGGCAGTCCACAGGTGTCACACTCTCGCAGCAGGTCTACATAAAGCCCGGTGAGCTTATGTGCCACGCCGACCAGACAGACGCCCGCACCAGTACCCATCTCAGAGCGAACATCTTCTGGATGAGCCCAAATCCGATGGTGAAGGGCAAGAGATACAAGCTGAAGCTCGCAGGCGCCAGGGCTGCTTGCTGGCTTACCGATATTGCATCGGTGTTGGACGCGTCGGAGCTTACAACGGTGGCCAATCGCCAGCAGATTGAGCGTCATGATGTGGCTGAATGCGTGTTGCAGACGCTCAGGCCTATCGCGTGCGACAAGGCCGGCGATATTCCGCAGACCGGCAGGTTCGTCATAATCGATAATCACGAAATCGCGGGCGGTGGCGTGATACTGGACGCAGCCGCGGAGACAAACACACTCGCCCAACAGCACGTGCGCCAGCGCGAATTAGCGTGGGACAGATCGGCCATCACATCTGGTATGCGCGGGGGGCGATTCAACCAGAAATCGGCGCTCGTACTCATATGCGGACAGGTCGGGGCACACAAGCGAGACCTGGCCAAGGCGCTTGAGGAATACCTGTTCAACTGCGGGCGATTGGTCTATTACCTCGGTGTCTCCAACAGCTTGCTGGGCATCGATGCGGATATGCAGATCGCCGACGAGCGTGATGAGTATGTCAGGCGGCTCGGCGAGATGTCTCATGTGTTCACCGATGCGGGCGCGATATTCATAACCACGATTTCCGACCTGGATGACTACGAGCTCGATGTGATCGACACGCTGAACAAGCCGAACGAACTGGTTGTCGTGAATGTTGGCGAGAACAGATTCGCGAAACACGAGCCTGATCTGACACTCGAGGAAGTCACGATACGCTCCCTCCAACAGGTACGCGAATTACTGCAAGCCAGGAATTACCTCGTCGAATATACACTCTAACTCAGAGCAAAGTTGTTCCTTAGCTTGGGTGAGGATTCCAACGAATCGGGATTCTCGCCCATTTTATGCGCCCATAATGCCGGTGGTTGTCCCCATCGCGCGGATTTGTGAATCCGGAAAGGAAACGGGAAAAAAGGATGCGAAAAGGACTTGGTGGTGACACGATGGTAACATACTGATGCGACAATGATTCTGAATGAAACGAATAGAAGAGTCACCGGACATCTTGGGAGAGACCTGGTGCGAGCATTGGTATTGGAAAGGGAGAGTCATGAAAGCAAGAGACATTTTCACAGTCGCGGTAATGGTGCTGACGACGCTGATTATTTGTGTGGCGATGACGGCCGGGACAGCCAGTGGCGCTCAGCCGCCTGCTGTTCTGCTTGAGCAGGGCATTTTCCATGAGGAGACTGCAGGCAGCATCGACAAGGCGATGCGTATTTATCGCCAGATCATCAACAATCACAGGGCCAATCGCAAATACGTGGCCGAGGCCCACTATCGACTTGGCAAGTGTCTGCTGAAGAAGAAGGACAAGGCCGGGGCTGCGGCGGAGTTCCGCAAGGTAATCGCCATGCGAGGCGCCCAGAAGGTACTGGTTGCCAAGGCGAAGGTGAAACTCGCCAGGCTCGGCGGAGTTTCGAGTTCGAGCAAGAGGGGCATGTCACTGGGTTTTCCGGAGCTTGTCGGATGTCGTCTGAGGGAGACAGTCAAGCTGAAGCTGACTACCAGCCGGCGGGGCCGCAAGGTGAAGCTGAGTGTTCCGGACCTGGCGCTGCTTGCTCTTGAATCGGAGATACCCGCAAGGATCGCCGGAAAGCTGAAGGCAGTCAGCATTGATGTTCGCAGACTTGATCTCGTTACAGGTGAGTCAGAAAGGGTGGAGTCTTTCACAAATGTGGTGCCCTCTGGGGTCATGTCGAAGGAATCATCAGAGAAATCGTTAAGAGAACTGTCGCAGAAGGCGTCGAAGACGATCATGCGTCAGGGAGCGGGTGCATACAGGGTTCGCGTGTTGGCGTTCACATCGGAGCCTAATAAGAATCAGACCAACACCAGAGCGTCTGTCACGTTGCATCTGACAGTAACCCCGCTGATATACACCCAAATCGGTCTTCGCGATATTCAGCCGGACGGCACAATGCGTTTCAGCAGCGGGAGTCAACGCATCAATACGAGTGGGAGAACAGTGTCGTATCGCCGTTTCCGCAATTCAGACTTCGTCAAGATCAAGAGAATGTTTGATGGTGATGGCAAAGATATCGTGTTCGAGGTTTGGCACAAGGGACGTCATTACAATTACTATGTAACGCTCAACAAACCTGTTGGTCAGGGTGCACCCGTGCTCATGGGCAGTTCGGGAACGATGGCTGCCAAGGTCACGTGTATCGACTCACGCAAAGGGATATGGCAATACCGGATGAATCACAGGCCGGGCGGCAATGGACCTACACGTCGCGTGGAGATATACCGCCTTCCAAAGGGTGCGAAGCTGACGGGCGTCAATGCTTCGCTCAAGGCCAAACGCAAGGTTGACGGCAGGTGGGAATTGTATATTGAGAAGATTATCCCGGCAGGTGGCAACATCCTGACGATGTTCACTTACCGTTTGCCCGGCAGCAAACCGTCAGCAGCCAAGCCGCTTGAGGTAGGCCCCGCGCCTTGGGCCGATGGTGAGGTCATGCGCCTGTCAGTGACCACCAAGGCTGGCATGCGTATCGGCGAGATCAAGTTCACCGCAAGGCTTGTGGATGCTCCCGCAGGCAGGAGCGGCACCAAGGCAGCTGCCTCAAAGTCATCCGGTGTAATGGGTGCGATGATCGCGGCCGCCAAGGCAGTCATGAAGGGCAAGATGTGGCGGATCGAGTCGTACATGTCTATCCCGATGGCAGGCATACGCCAGTACACGAGGGTCGACGCGGCCGGGCAGGCTATGTTGCCGATCTTCAGCAGGACCCGCAATCAAGCCGCAGACTTCGTCGCCGATTACTCAGTGGGCAAGATCGTAGCCAGGCGGAACGGGAAGCATGTCAAGAACGTCAAGTTATCGAAGGTTGCCTATGACAATGAACAGGCCATCTTCCTGATTCGTACGTTGCCTCTGAAGAAGGGCTATGAAGCGGAGTTTCCGATCTATGTTCCACAGTCCGGTTCGGTTGTGAAGTGCATCGTCAAGGTTGTGGACGAGGAAAAGGTCTCCTGGGCCGGTGGGGAGATGCTATGTTACGCCGTGCAGTTGACGGCGCGTCTCGGCGAGCAGACACTGCTCACGCATAAGCTGTGGTTCTCGAAGGATAGTAAAAAATGGCTCGTGAAGTATGACTCGGGTACGGGGCTGATGACTCTCACAGGTGCCGGACGTGCAGATCGCAAGCCTGCCAGTTGGCCGGTATCGGCGGCGATGTCGCTAACCAGGCCCGCCGGAGGGATGTTCCATCTCGCCGGCAATCCAGCAGGGTATAAGTTCTATGCGCACATGCTGCCTGAGGGGTTGGATACATGGGTGGCCTTCATCGGTAATGTTCGCAGCAGGGGTGATCGTTCAGTGCGATCCATCGCAAAGCGCGAAATCAAGAGGGTGGGGGCCTTTTTTGACAACTACACTCCCCGCGCCGACAGTTGGAAGAGTCTTAAGGTGTCCGGGATGCCGGCTTCGCAGTATATCGCCGACTACACGAAAGACGGCAAGAAGATGGTAGAGTATCGTACGTATATTCTGGACAAGTCGATGGTGTATTGGTTTGTCTTCAGGACGGATAAGGACAAGTTCGCATCGCTTCGCAAAGGCTGTGACAAGATGATAGCCGGTCTGCACAGGCGCAAGCGGGCGGGTTCTCGAATGCGAAGGAGACTGGCGGGTGAGATTTCCGTTGTGGATAGGGCTCGGCACGTGCGTGAGTTAGATAGGGCCGTGTCCGAGGAGATATCGCGGCTGGGGTGGGTTCTGTGGCGACAGCGCAAGCTTGTCGAGGCCGAGAAGAAGTTCTCACATGCGGTGGCACTGGATGCCACCAATGCCAATGCGTTCAATGGGCTTGGCTGGTCGCGGTTCAACCAGGGCAAACGCGCCGAAGCGAAGACGGCTTTTCAGGAGTGTGTGAAGCTGAATGCCAAACACTCGGCCGCTCTGAATGGACTCGGCTGGATTGCCAAGGTCCAAGGTAACACCAAAGAAGCGATTGCCCAGTGGGAGAAGGCCATTGCCGCAGCGCCCAGCGCCACCGCCTCACTTAAGGGACTCGCAACTACGTACATTGAGCTGAAGGATTATGATAATGCTCTCAAGTATTACATCGCGTGGTTCATGGTTGCTCCGGGCGATCCCCAGGGGGGAAAGGGGATTCAGAAAGTATGCGAGCTCAAGAGCCCGGAGATCTACGAATCGCTTGACCTGTCGACCCCAAAGGCGACAGTCACGGAATTCACCAAGGCGCTCATCGATGGCGATACAAAGCGTACCATGGCGTGCGTGCGGCCGTACAGTCACGACTATAAGGATATCAAGGAAGCTGCCGAAGGCGAGCATCAGTTCTTTGGTCCGCTGCTGGCCGCCGCCGATGGTGATGCCAAGATCAAGGTCACCAAGATGAAGGTTAGCAGGGATATCGACGGAAAGAGCGTTGCCAGAGGCGAATGGCTGATAACGATGAAGAGAGATGTGACCGTCGGCAAGGGGCGAAAGACCCTGAAGCTCAAAGCTGGCGAGACGTTCAAGTTTGACGGGAATCTGGTGAAGGTCGGCGACTGGTGGATGATCGAAGGTATATGATCGAGTGATCGGCCGCGACGAATGAGCTATTGCGAATGAAGAATGGAAATGGAATCCCGGACACCGGCAGCAGGCGAGAGTTGCTGGGCGTGCTGCTGGTGTTTGTGGCCGCGGTCGCGATACCGGCTGCGTGCGTGCTGTGGTTCATGGGCGCAGCCATGGACAACGTGCGCTCGGCGGTTCGCGAGCGATTGACTGAGACGTACCGTAGCAAACTCGACGAAACGCGTGAGCGGTTGGACGCCCCATGGCGGGCCAAGCTGGATGCCGTGGCAGAAGCGACGTCGCTTTCGTCCGGCCAGAAGCAGCAAGCTCCCGGCGATACGTTTGCCGGCCTCGTTCACACCGGTCTGGCCGACAGCGTGATAGTGTGCGACGATGCGGGCGGGGTGCTCTATCCGGATTCGGCGATTGTGCACGTAAATGTCCAGAACGCTTCGGCGGACTGGACAGCAGCCAACGAACTGGAATACGAAGCCGGTTCGCCACTCAAAGCGGCTGAGGCATACGGGCGAATCGTAGCGAAGACTACTGACGTGAACGAACAGGCCAGAGCGCTTCAGGGGCAAGTGCGATGCCTGCTGAAAGCAGAGCGGAAGGCAGATGCGATCAAGCTGGTGGCCGGGCCGCTGCGAGTTGAGAAATACAAAGCCGCCCGCGATGCGAGTGGGAGGCTGATACTTCCCGATTGCATGCTCATGGCGTTGGAGATGGCGGCCGGCGGCAATGAGGCAGCAGTTGCTGAGGTGAAGAAGGAGTTGCTGCTTCGCGTGATGGACTACTCAGACGGCATGATGGGCGGGCGGCAGCGGTTGTTCCTGATGGAGCGGCTTGTGGCGATGAAGGCAGTGTTGGAGTCTGATCTGAAAACGCTGGCGGCGGAGAGATTGGCCGCGCGGGTGAGGGATGGGCAGTGGAGTCGGCCCGAAGGCGGCGTGCTCGCTCAGGGCGCCGATGGCATTTGGCGGCTTGGCAGTTCCCGCGGCGGCATTGTGCTGCTATTTGCGGATAGGACAGTGCTCGCAGCCGCTGATTCCATGATTCCGAACTCGTCGGACGTCCCCGGCGCTAGAGTTGTCGTCCATCGCGCGGCCGAGCCGGACAGCAAAGCATTCTTGAGTATTCCCGCCGGCGAGCACATGCCCGGGTGGCGTCTGGAGCTGTATCT
Organism: uncultured Phycisphaerales bacterium; assembly: GCA_965369385.1. Taxonomy (GTDB): domain Bacteria; phylum Planctomycetota; class Phycisphaerae; order SM23-33; family SM23-33; genus CBDUQP01. Next base: position 6,172 of record CBDUQP010000040.1, on the reverse strand, counting down.
GGAAGATGGCGATCCCTTCGCGGCTGCGTCTGATCAGCAGGCGGCGGCCTACGTGGTGGTGGCGGTAGCGTGCATCGGCGCTATAGCGTCGCTTGCGGTGGTGCTCGCGGGATATCTTAGACGCCAGTTGAAGCTGACTCGTCTGAAGAATGATCTGATCGCCACTGTCAGCCACGAACTGAAGACTCCGCTGGCATCCATGCGTGTGCTGGTTGACACGCTGCTTGACGGGCGGTGTGAGGATGAGGCCCACTCTAGAGAATACCTGACGCTCATCAGCAAGGAGAACGAGCGTCTAAGTCGCCTCATAGATAATTTCCTGACATTCTCTCGGATGGAGAGAAACAAGCGTGCGTTTGAATTCAGCCAGATTCAGCCGGGTTCGGTGATCGCGGCAGCAGCGGCTGTCGCAAGGGAGAGACTAAGCCAACCCGGCTGCTATCTGGATGTTCAATGCCCCGATAGCCTGCCGGAAGTTGACGGTGACGGGGATGCACTGGTGACAGTGCTGGTGAACCTGCTGGACAACGCCTGGAAATATACCGCCGATGAGAAACACGTAACGCTGCGGGCGTGGGCGGATGACGGCAAGGTGCACATGAGTGTGTCGGACAATGGAATCGGCATGTCACGGCGTGCGATACGTAAGGTGTTCGAAAGGTTCTACCAGGTTGATCAGACGCTTTCACGCACTGCGGAGGGGTGCGGATTGGGGCTCAGTATTGTCAAGTTCATCATAGATGCGCACAATGCTGATATAGACGTGACCAGCCGCCTTGGCGAAGGGAGTACGTTTACGGTGACGATGAGGGTTTCGGATGGCGATGAGGAGTTCGGCGACAATGGACAGCGAGACAGTTCTAATAGTTGAAGATGATCCGACGATGCTCCGCGGGCTGAAGGATAACTTCGAGTTTGAGGGGTACAGTGTGATTACCGCGACCGACGGCGAGCGGGGGCTCGACCGCGCGCTGAACTCCAAGCCGGCCCTCATCATCCTAGACATCATGCTGCCGAAGATTAATGGCTACGAGATATGCAGGCTCATCCGCAAGGAGGGGCTTGCGATGCCGATTATCATGCTGACCGCCAAGGGGCAGGAGTCGGACATTGTGCTGGGACTGAATCTGGGCGCGGATGACTACGTGACCAAACCGTTCAGCATTCGCGAACTGATGGCGAGGGCCAACGCATTCATACGAAGGGGCCGGTCGAGCAGGCCGGCGGAGTATGTGTTCGGGGATTGCGTGTTGGACGTGGCGTCGCGAACTATGAAACGCGGCGGCCGCCATGTGGAACTCACGCCCAAGGAATACGCTCTGCTGGAAATGCTGGCATCCAAGGCGGGCAAGGCGCTAAGTCGCGATGAGATACTCAGGTGTGTGTGGGGATACGATGCGTTTGTCACTTCGCGAAGCGTTGATCGTTGCGTCAATACGCTGCGAAGGAAGATCGAATGCGACCCGGCCGCGCCGAAGCACATCCACACAGTACGCGAAATCGGCTACCGCTTCGAGATGTGATCTCGCGCGATATGAAGACGTTGTTAGCTCTCAGATAGGCTCACTCCGCGATGTAAACGAATCATGCGGTGGGCGAGAAGGTCCAGGTTTTCTGAAAATCAAGAAGTCCCACCTCATGTGTGTAGAGAGGGACATGGGACTTCAGGCAACTGGGGATGGAAACCAAATCTGATCTACTGGGGAGTTTGATGGCGTATTGTTCTGAGATTCGCAATATGGCCAGATCGATTCTTAGTCCCTCTGGCTGCAGAGTAAAAAGGAGTTCACCAATCTTGCTGTAGTTGGCGGAATACAAATCCGGGAGTGAAAGTTCAACCATCCAGAAATCCTCTGGTAGGATTTCGTTGCATAGGAAGCTTGCGATTTTCGTGTTCTCCTGATGCCCTTCCCAGTCAGTGGCATGCGTAAGATGAGCATGGTAGCGTTCTCTGCTCATCAGAAGTGTGCGTGCAACGGTATCTTGTTGTTGGATGTGCGTTTTCCATCGCCGGCCCCACTTTGCATTTGTATCGATCTGATCGAGATGGTTGTAGAGGAAGTCTATCGCCCTGGCCTCTGCACTCAATGGAGTTCCAATAAGTTTGGCAGGGAGGAGACTGAGGACGTATTTTACTTGCTGTGGTGCAATGAATTTCCGGGGGATACAGAAATTGGGCCCAAAGTTATCATCATGACCTATGAAGCTGCTCATCCACTCATCACTTGGGATATATCGAGTCTTCTGTCCCACATGGAAATAGGCTCCTGAGGCTCGTGGCGCCCAAGTGTCTTGATTAAACGTATGTCCAAAGAAGGGAATGATGTGCCTAGGCCTAGGTTCCGGAACGGTCTGGTCGAGGTCAGAATCCTTTGAGAACTCAAAACCGACGAGTCCTCCACGGCCGGACTCCATTCCAGTGTAGATGAAGCGATGGTATGGAACACTTTCGACAAGGCTGCGTCCGAGATCCGTATCATAATCCAAATCCACATACGGCACACCGAATTGGTCAAGAATCCGACGTATCTGAACGGAGGTAAGGCCTTTGCCTGGTTCTGTGACTTGGGCTTGACTGTTCAAAATAGAATAGTTAATCGGCTGGTTCGGAAAAATCGAAGAAAGCAGACTACGCAACGCGACTTGGGCACACGCTTTGTTAGCCGCATTCTGTTGGCAGTACATGATCCCATGGACCGAGAATCTTCGCCCATTGCAGTCAACAAAGTATTCGGTCAATCCAGGAACGAAGTTGTGGATGTGATCGTATTTTGAAAAGACGGACTCGAAAACATGACTGGTGCAATTCTCTCCAAAACAATCCTTCCGCACAATAGCGTATCCGGCGAGGTCGTTGCTGGGCAACCGGGAGATGTCTGAACTGACGCTAAAGGGCGTCCTAAAGAAAGAGAGTCGCCATGCACCACCATCGACGTAGTCGCTGGCCAGCGAAGTCAATTCCCGTACTTCATCTGCGATCTCATTTTTCGGCGGCAACAATTCCACCACGAGAGTGTTCGCCATAGATCGCCTGGCCTGTGAGAAGATACGGCTCAGTCCATGGGTGGCATGCCAGTCACCATGTCGATTCTGCAGGTATTGAAAATTGGAGAATGGGCGACGGAGATCAACGACTTCAGGCGATGAGCCAGTCACTAGTCGAATGAGGTCGCACACTGGCTATCCGAACTGGATCGAATGATCCTTTGTGGCTTGCAGAGCGTTCTCCAGTTTCTGGACAAAATCATCCACGTCGCTGGCACGTTCTTCAACCTTGATCTCAGTAAGGTCTTCACCAAAATGACTCTTGAGTTCATCGAATGTCGGGGCTTGATAGGCTGCGCCTGTCATGGTTGACTCCTTGCAGTTCTTATCGACCAGATACAATCCCGAAGATGAGTTCCTCTGTCAGATACTAACGTATTCTCACGTGATTCTAGCCATTCCCGGGCAGTATGGTAGCGAAAACTTGTTGTCTGGCAGCCTTTTCTATTGATTCCGGTCATCTCCGAGGCAGCAAGATGGCGTTCGGAGACACGCGCTGTACGATGGCTGGAATACTGAAGTCCATATCATGCCGCTGTTCTGAGCGTATCGTATCCTTGCGAAGAACTACTTCGGGTATACGCGATAAAGGCGGATGCCGTTGAGGAGAGGCACTACCGACCCCTTGCCGGAAACGCTCTCGATTATGTTGCCCTTGTGGTCCACGTGTTCGATTGACTTGACCGTTCGCCCCTTGAATGATGCCGTCCCGGTCACGAAATATGTGTGGGTGAGTAGAAGTCTGCTAGTGCTCTGTCCCACGAATAATGACCGATGGCAACCTGCCAGTAGAAACTGGCAGGCAAGAACTTATTAAGACTTAACACCCATCAGTTTCGCCGGGACAAAGAACTAGTGCCCTTGGCATGCCGCCGTCTTCCCCTTCTCCCAGACAGACGAGAAGTGGCTACGTAGACAATGGCAATTGGATGCCGCAATGGGTTTTGTGAGTGCGAATTGTGAAGTCATAAAGCTAACTATAGTTATTACAAGGTGATGACCATTAGTTTTGTCATCGACTTTTTCTGATGCAGGTGGGGACTTGGGGCTTTGCAGAAAAAGGTTCATTGCAGTGAACATTGTATTGAAATAAAGGCTCAGTGTTGTAGGATACTATTAGTGCGATGAATCGCGACTATTTTGGTGCAATGACGCGTGACTATCAGGATGCGTATATGGCGGCAGATCGAAACAATCTCACACCATCCATGGAGGACTATCTTGAGACCATCCAGGGATTGATTTGTGCCAAAGGTGCCGCCCGGGGGCGGGATATTGCCGCGAAACTTGGTGTGCGAAGTTCGTCTGTTTCCAATGCTTTGCACGCGATGGCTGAGCGCAGTTTGGTCAATTATGCTCCATATGAACTGGTTACGTTGACTGATGCCGGCGAGCGGATAGCGGCTGAGATTCGCCGGAAACATGCCGCGCTTAGTAGTTTTTTTACGGATGTTTTGGGATTGGATGAACAGATCGCCGAACGCAATGCCTGTCGAATTGAGCACGATATTGATGATGGTGCTCTTGAGCGACTTGCATGTCTGGTGGAGTTTATATCCAGTCGGGCTGATACTACGAGTGAACTGTGGTTGCGAGATTTTAGAGCATTCTGTTTGCTAAGAGGCGATTCTGCCAAAACAGAATGATGTATGCGACTGTAGTTTTAGCAGTTGGCGGATCCGTTGGTGAAGTTTGCTTCAGCCTGCGGTCAGGAGTTTTGTGATGAGTTCGTCGGCAATGTGTTCCCTCAGCGACTTGGACATCGGGCAGGAAGCTACGGTGGTTTCCGTGCAGGGGGGAAGAGAGGTGCAAAGTCGGCTTATCAGCATGGGGTTGACAGTCGGTTGTACTATCAAGGTACTCCGCGGATGCGGCGGTCGAACCGGGCCTGCTGTTGTAGCTTCCGGCGATGTCCGCCTGATGATAGGCCACGGTATGACCAGCAAAATAATGGTCAGCGTCGAGTAATACCAAAAGCCCAAAGCTGAACTCACCTGCTCTGTGTGCGATATCTCTTTCTCGCCAGAAAGAGATATCGCACACAACTACGCTTAAGGGTTGAATTGTACCTTTGCCCTAGTTATTATGTTTGTGAGTTTCGTAATACTGCATAGGTGCTTTGATGTGCATCAGGGCATCTGTCGATATGACAAGGGCGTGTGCAAACTCGTGTGCGTGAGTCACTATTGGTAAGATGTTCTTACGTCACACAAGGAGAAAACAATGACTGGACGTGTGGCGTGGAGAGTGGGGATGTTGTGTTTGCTGCTACTGGCCAATGTCGTATTGGCCGATGCACCAGCACAGAAGGACGAGACCCTCAAAGCGGTAGTATCTAAAGAAGAGGTTTCGGTAGCGACGTTGTCAAACGGGTCTTGGCTTGATCCCGCAACTCTCGCAACGCGGGATACGCTGACCAATAACTGGTTTGGCATCGGGAAGCAGTTGGAAGATGCCGGGATCACGGTATCGCTCGGTTTGACGCAGGTCTATCAGATCAACATGCAGGGCGGAGCCTTTACGCACAAGCGAGCAGGTCGCCATACTGGCGCGTGGACTCTTGAGTTCGAAATCGATCCTGCCACTGTCCTGAAGTGTGATTTCTTTAAGAACGGCAAGTTCTATATGTCGGCAGAAGGAAGCTGGTCTGACGGCTTGGACGGTACGACTCCGGCATCGGTCGGTAGCCTGTTCGGCGTGAATGACAGTGCCGGCGGGGATCGCTCGATCCTTGTGACGCAGTATTGGTATCAGCACAATTTCCTGGATGACAAAGTCCAGGTGCGTTTCGGTAAGATTAATCTGGGCGGCGGCTTCCAGTGCCGTGGTTGCGATGTAGCATTCGACACCAATGCCTTCGCCAGTGACAACAGCGCACAGTTCCTCAATAGCGCACTGAACGGTAACCCCACGATTCCCAAACCGGATAACGGTTTGGGCATCATTCTGTATGTCCAGCCCGTCGAAGGTATATACATGGCCGCTGCTGTCACAGATGGACAGGCCGACGCACGCGAAACGGGTTTCAACACCACTTTCCATGATGAAGATTACTTCTTCAGCATGTATGAAATGGGTTTCGCTCCGCGGTTTGATTCCGCCAACGGAAAGCTGCAGGGCACCTATC